>JABFST010000380.1 GCA_013140465.1 Methylococcaceae bacterium | reverse complement strand
CGCGAATTGTATCTGAGCATATTGGTGGACAGGGGCAGCGAGCGCATAGTTTTTATCGCCTCTGCGGCGGGCGGCATGGACATAGAAGCCGTTGCCCATGAAACCCCCGAACAAATCATCAGCGTCTACGTCCATCCGGCTGCCGGACTGCAAGCCTACCAATGCCGCAAAGTCGCTTATAGCTTAGGTTTGGGCGGACAACAAGGCAAAGCCTTGGCGAAAATTATGCAAGGCATGTACGATTTGTTTTTGGCAAAAGATGCCAGCCAAATTGAAATCAACCCGTTAATTGTCACCGATAGCGGCGAGTTATTGGCCTTAGACGCCAAAATTAACTTTGACGATAACGCCTTGGCCATACACCCCGACATCTTGGCGATGAAAGACCCCGCCCAAGAAGACGACAAGGAAAACGAAGCCCAACAGTTTGGCCTCAATTACATCACCTTAGAGGGCAATATTGGCTGTATGGTCAATGGTGCGGGCTTGGCGATGGCGACGATGGATTTGGTCAAGCTCAAAGGCGGCTTACCCGCCAATTTCTTGGATGTCGGCGGCGGCACTAATGTTGAGAAAGTGTGCGAGGCATTTAAGCTGATTTTGTCGGACAGCAGTGTTAAAGCCGTGCTGGTGAATATTTTTGGCGGCATCGTCAAATGTGATGTGATTGCCGAAGGCATTTTAGCCGCCATCGAACAAGTCCACGTCACCATCCCCGTGGTGGTGCGTTTGGAAGGCACTAACGTCGAACAAGGCCGTGCCTTATTGAGCAATACTGGCCTAAAAATTTATCCCGCCGAGGATTTGTCCCATGCGGCAGAACAAGTGGTTGCATTAGCGAAGGAGGCAGCATGAGCATTTTAATCAATAAAGACACCAAAGTGATTTGCCAAGGCTTTACTGGCAAACAAGGCACATTCCATTCCCAACAAGCTTTAGATTACGGCACGCAACTGGTCGGCGGCGTCACTCCTGAACGCGGCGGCGAACTGCATTTGGGCTTGCCCGTGTTCAACACCGTACAAGCGGCGGTAGACGGCACCGGGGCAACGGCTAGCGTGATTTATGTGCCGCCGTTTTATGCCGCCGATGCCATCTTAGAAGCGGTCGATGCGGGCATTAAGCTGATTGTGTGCATTACCGAAGGCATCCCTATTTTACAAATGCTCCGCGTTAAAGCAGCAATGGCAGGTACTGGCGCACTATTGATAGGCCCCAACTGCCCGGGCATCATCACCCCAGGTGAATGCAAAATCGGCATTATGCCGGGTAAAATCCATTTGCCTGGCTCGATAGGCATCGTCTCGCGCTCCGGCACCTTGACCTACGAATCCGTCCACCAAACTACCGCCCAAGGTTTGGGGCAAAGCACTTGTGTGGGCATAGGTGGCGATCCTATCCACGGCATGAACTTTGTCGATGTGCTCAGCCGTTTTCAAGCCGATGACGCCACCAAAGGCATCGTCATGGTCGGTGAGATTGGCGGTGTCGAAGAAGAGCAAGCCGCCGACTATATCAAAGCGCATGTCACCAAACCCGTAGTGGCCTATATCGCCGGACAAACCGCACCAGCGGGCAAACGCATGGGCCATGCCGGGGCCATCGTCACTGGCGGCAAAGGTACGGCATCAGGAAAAATAGCCGCGCTTAAGGCGGCGGGGATAGAAGTGTGTGTGTCGCCTACCGACATAGGCGCTGCGATGCAGGCTTGTTTCTAGGTTTAGCTGTTTTTCGGGCAAAAAAAACGGGCAGAAGGACTGCCCGTTTTCTTGTAGCTGCCGTTATTTTTTGTTGGCGGCTTTTAAATGTACGATGGCGTCTTCTACGGCTTTGCTGGCGGAAGCAGTATGGTCCAGGTTGCCTTCGTCCACGGCTTTTTGTAACAAGTCGGCAGCGGCATCAATGTGGTTTTTTACGATGCTTTTGGTGACTAAAGAAGCCGCCAACGAATGGTCCAATGCCGTTTTGGCATGTTCAACCAGTACGGAATTATGTCCTGCTTTGCCGTGTTCTAACGCAGAGTTGGCGTGTTCCAATGCCGCCACCGCATGTTCTTCGGCAAATGCTGCCGTACTTAAAGCCAATAATAAACCTGCACAAATAGATGCTAATTTTTTCATTACTTTCTCCTCGTTATTGTTAGAATTTTTTGGGTGTCGATGCTGCTGTGGCTTTATCTTAGCTGTTCAGCCAAACTAAAGTGAAAACTGCGGCTAGCCCGACCCCTTCATTTTAACCAGCCTAGAAAATATTTGGCAAGCGTCCGCTTGCCGCCAGAAAAATTAATTACCCTATTAAACAAGCGATTAAGCCGCTAAAGCCGATAAATACTGAGTGCAGGGGTAGGTCATGCGGGCACTAATTGATGCAGATTACACTTACGTTACGGCAACGCTTGCACGCTGTTGGCTTGCCAGTTGGGCCAACTTCCTCTATAACTGTCATGACCGTTATCAATGGCTTTTTAAAGGCCAGCCCATACGGCGTTAATTTAGGCCATGCCAACGCCGTAGGCATTAACACAAAATAGAGTGGACTTTTATTAAGCCTTGTGAATAATACCGCCAATTTTTATTGCCTGGCACACCCTTAACCTACCCAGAGGTATTCATTATGACAACTGTAGCAGACCCGATTATTGGTAGCTGGTATAAAGACCTGGAAAACAACTTAAAATTTAAGATTATCGCCATAGATGAAAGTGACGATGCCATTGAAGTCCAATATTTGGACGGTGAAATAGGCGAATACGACCACGACAGCTGGTACGGTTCAACCTTTGACTACATTGAAGACCCCGAAGGTTGGAGCGTGCCTTTTGGCGATATTGAAATAGATGACTTAGGTTATTCCGACACCGATGAACATAAACCCAACCCCGAAGACTTGGATCTTGACGATTATTTGGACTAAACAGGTATCAGTATGAAAATGGGGCCCCAGGAGTTTTTAGATTGGCCGTCAAAACGCATTACCCTGCTGGCAATGTCCGGCGCGGGCAAGACTACGCTCGCCAATAAGTTACCCAAAGCCAAATGGTTTCACTATTCAGGCGATTACCGCATAGGCACCAAATATTTGCGTGAGCCTATCCTAGACAACATTAAACGCCAAGCCATGCAAGTGCCGTTTTTGCGCGACTTGCTGATGTCGGATTCGATTTATATCTCCAACAAAATCACCGTGGATAACCTTGCGCCCGTGTCAACGTTTTTGGGCAAAGTTGGCGATGCGGCACAAGGCGGCTTGTCTTTACAAGAATTCAAGCGTCGCCAACACTTGCACCATCAGGCCGAATGCGCCGCGATGAAAGATGTCCCCGAATTTATCCATAAAGCCGAAGACATTTACGGCTACCACCATTTCATTAACGATGCTGGCGGCAGCGTGTGTGAGCTGGACAGCCCCGACGTGCTGGAAACCTTGGCGGAACACACCTTGATTATCTACATCAAAATTCCGCCGACCTTAGAGCAAACCATTATTGGGCGCGCCAAAACCGACCCTAAGCCCCTTTATTATCGGGAAGCTTTTCTCGATGAAAAACTGGCCGAATTCATGCGCCAAAACAATTACACATCGTGTGAGACTATGCCGCCCGATGAGTTTGTCACTTGGGTGTTCCCCGAGTTATTTAAGTCCAGGTTGCCGCGTTATCAAGCCATTGCTGACCAATATGGCTACACCATTGATGCCAATGATGCCGCTTCTGTAAACAACGAAGACGACTTTATCCGCCTGATAGCGGATGCCTTGGCGAAACAACCATGAGCTATTGCGAGGTAGTGGTATGCCGTTAGTTGCCCACACACAATTACCCACATTCCAGCGTCTTAGTGCCGAAGGGGAAGAAATCCTAAGTCATGACCGCGCCAGCCAACAAGACATCCGCGAACTGCACATAGGCTTGCTGAACATGATGCCCGATGCCGCCTTAGAAGCCACAGAAAGGCAGTTTTTTCGCCTAGTCGGGGCGTGCAACCAAATCGTACAATTCCATGTGCACCCGTTTACCGTGGCGGGCTTGCCGCGTGGCCCAGAAGCCCAAGCGCATATTGATAAATACTACGAAACCTTTGACACCATTAAGCGTGATGGCCTGGATGCGCTGATTATCAGCGGTGCCAATGTCACCCATCCGAGCTTGCCCGAAGAAGACTTTTGGCAGCCCTTGATGGAAGTCGTGTCGTGGGCCAAAGACAATGTTGCCTCGGTATTGTGTTCGTGTTTGGCGACCCACGCCGTCATCCAATATTGTTATGGCATAGAACGCACCCGCTTGCCCGCCAAACGCTGGGGAGTATTTGCACACAAGCTGATAGACCGCAACCATCCTTTGGTGGCTGAAATCAACACCCGCTTTGATGTGCCGCATTCGCGTTTTAATGAAATTTTTCAGGCCGATATGGAGCGGTGTGGCCTAAAAGTGCTGGCTGCCAGCAAAACGGCGGGCGTACATCTGGCGGTTAGCCCCGATGGTTTCCGCTTGGTGTTTTTTCAAGGCCACCCCGAATACGACGACATTAGCCTCTTGAAGGAATACAAACGTGAAGTGCTGCGCTTTTATCGCGGCGAAACTGACGACTATCCGCCGTTTCCTGAAAATTATTTTAACGAACAGGCGCAACAGATCTTTACCGATTACAAACAGCACGTCCGCAACGCCCGGCAAACAGGCAGCACCCTTGAGGTATTTCCCGAGGCCCTGGTATTGGAACATATCGACAACACTTGGAAAGATACCGCCAAAGCCGTGTTCAATAACTGGCTGGGCAAAATCTACCAGCTGACCAATCAGGACAGGCGTTTGCCGTTTATGCCCGATGTCGATCCTAACAACCCTTTAGGCTTATAAATGCACGCCCAGTTTTTGCAGCAAGCCATCCAACTCGCGGCAGACAATGCCCGCACGGGACAAGGCGGGCCGTTTGGTGCACTGATAGTTAAAGACCAACAAGTGCTAGCCGCCAGCGGCAATCAAGTGACGCGCACGCTAGACCCCACCGCACACGCTGAAGTGAATGCGATACGCCAAGCGTGCCTACAGTTAAATGACTTCCAGTTACATGACTGCATTTTGTACACCAGCTGCGAACCATGCCCGATGTGCCTAGGGGCGATTTATTGGGCGCGGCTAGCCAAAGTGTATTACGCCTGTAGCCGTTTTGATGCCGCTGCCGTCAATTTTGACGACAGCTTTATCTATGATGAAATTTTAGTCGCCCCCGCAGAACGCCGTATCGCCATGCACCATATCAAGCTGCCGGATGCCTTGCAGCCTTTTCAGTTGTGGTCGGAAAACGAAACCAAAGTCGCTTATTAATGCCCTGCACCAAATTAGCCCTAGGATAAGTTGCCAAATGCTTAACAATGGCGCGAAAAACACAGTTTTATGCGGCTAAAAAAAGCACTAGCCACAGTCTATAAGGCTTGTAAGCTATTGGCACGGCAACTGCTGTAAGTATTTACGAACGTTTGTTCTCTCCTGTGTGACTACTCAAAAGGCACTTAAGTTATTGTTAAGTGCCTTTTTTTGTGCCAGCAGGGTACAGTGCGATGGCAGGGGCTAAGCGATTGCCCACAGTTAAGAAAATAGAGCTGGAGTGCAACGGCTTTAGACGTTGCTGTGTCGGCAATGAAATTGAGAATACAACGCCTAAAGCGCGTAGGGCGTTTTCGCTATATTTTATCCAAGGCGGTTGCTGGGTAAATTTTTGAGGTGCCATAACTTCTCTTAACTAGTGCTTGACCGAAAATGCTATAAGCCAGTCGTAGCAAGGCATGCAGAGGAATAGTTACTATTTTTTTATGCAGCTGATGAAATGCCTTTGTATTTCACAATAAGTCATCAATATCAGAAGGTTGTAATTTTAAAGAGACAGTGCTTTTTAGCGTATGGAAAAAACTGAGGGCGGTTTTGAGTTGAAACTTTTGCTGTGCGGCAGAAAGGTTGCTAGACTGGTCATCTACCTAGTCATTTGAGAGTTTTGTCATGAAAATTTGGCCCGTACAAGATGCTAAAGCCCGTTTCAGCGAATTACTGGATGCCTGCGTGAGCGAAGGGCCGC
>JABFST010000428.1 GCA_013140465.1 Methylococcaceae bacterium | reverse complement strand
GCCCCATCCTTACCCTGTTGCGACAAGCCCGGGACATCGGGCTAAGCCGTGTTTAATCAATGGGATAGGGGCTTAAGTTGGCGCGTATGTGGTCGCACCTATGCCAAACAAGGCCAGGTAATGGAACACATCCACCAAGCTATCGCCAAGTTTGTTTATTTTTATAAACATGTTTTTAGAGTTCATCCCGTTGCTCCCTAAGGGCTGTTGGCGACTACTGCTCAGTATCGTCGTTTAACTCTAACCACAAGGTGTTAATAACTGCTAAGGCGCACGCCAATCCGACCCCTAAAATCCAAGCGAAATACCACATAATCGTCTCCTGTTAATATAAAACATGGCTGTTGTTTTTAATGTCCGTCACCGTCACCTTGCCGCGCATGACCCGATAAACCCAAGTGGTGTACGCCATTACGATGGGCATTAACACCACCGTGGCAAACAACAGCATTTTTAAGGTGTAATGGCTGGCACTGGCATCCCACACGGTTAAGCTACTGGTCGGCTGGCTACTGGACGGCATAATGAAGGGGAACATCGAACCCGCCGCCGTCACAATCACGGCAATTACCACCAAACAACTCATGACAAATGCCCAGCCCGTGTGGCGTTTGGCAGTCAAGATAACCACCACGCCCGCGCCGAAAATCGCCACCGCCGGGGCAAGCCACAATAACGGATACAAACCATAATTAGCCAGCCACAAGCCCTTGGCTTTGCTGACCGTTTTACCCAGCAAGGGATTGACACCGTGGGTATCGACAACCGAACTTAGCTGATAACCGTCTAGCCCATAGGCCAACCAAACACCTGCGCCTATAAAGCTAAGGGTAAAGAGCAGGGCACTGAAAACAATCACAGCACGCGCCCGTTGTGCAATTACGCCTTCGGTGCGCCAATGCAGAAACACCGCGCCATGCAAAGCCAGCAAAGCAACCCCGACAACCACGACCAATAAAGCGAAGGGTTGGAACAAACCCCAAAAACTGCCAGTATAAAATGAGCGCAAATCGGCATCGATATAAAAAGGCAAGCCGATCATCAAATCGCCCGCTGCCAGGCTTAACACCACCGCAGGTACTGCGCCTCCGGCAAATAAGGCCCAATCCCAAGCACTCCGCCATTGCGGGTTAGTTAATTTGCTGCGGTAATCAAAGCCGACCGGGCGTAATATCAAACCGAACAACAACACCAACATGCCTGTGTATAGCCCCGAAAACAGGGTCGCATAGACTATCGACCACGCCCCAAACGAAATGCCGCCTAAGGTGACGAGCCAAGTTTGGTTGCCTTCCCACGTCGGGCCGATAGTATTGAGCAGTACCCGCCGCTCTTCATCGGTTTTGCCGATAAACGGCAACAACAAGCCTATGCCTAAATCAAAGCCGTCCATAACGGCAAAACCACAGACAATAAAGACCAGCAATGCCCACCAAATCAGGCGTAGGGTTTCGTAATCAAACATGATCGGCTCCAAGTTGTTCAAAGTGATACTGGCCTGTGTGCAAACTGCTGGGCCCTAAGCGGACGTACTTAAGCATTAAAAACAACTCGATGACCAACAGCGTGGTGTAAAACAAAAAGAACCCTGTCAAACTTAAGTACAGTTGTTCGGGTGCTACGCTAGAGGTGCTTAAGTGGGTAGGCAATATCCCGGCAATCGTCCACGGTTGCCGTCCGTATTCGGCGACCACCCAGCCCAATTCGCTGGCTATCCACGGCAAGGGCATCCCATAAAAAGCCAGGCGCAACAACCACCGTTGTTTGTGTGCCGTGCGTTTGGCATTAAAGTAAAACGCGGCGGTAAAAATAAACAGCATCAGCACGCCGCAAAACACCATGCCCCGAAACGTCCAGAACATCGGCGCCACTTTGGGGATGGAATGGCGGGTGGCATCGTCGATTTGTGCGGGGCTGGCATCGACCACGTTGTCGGTATAGCGTTTTAACAGCAAGCCGTAACCCAAGTCGGCTTTATGCAAGGCGAAGGCGGTTTGCGCCTCGCCGTCTTGTTTATTGGCACGCAGTTTTTGCAGATTGCCATAGGCAATCATGCCGCTTTTGATGCGCTCACGGTTATTGGCCAAAATATCTTTAATGCCGATCAGTTGGTCATCAACTGAGCGGGTGGCAATCATGCCCAAAATCCACGGCACAGTGACGGCATAATGTGTGGTCATGGTGTCTTCATCGGGCAAACCGATTAAGGTAAATGACGCTGGGGCTGGTTCGGTTTCCCATTCCGCTTCAATCGCGGCGAGCTTGGCTTTTTGTACTTCACCGACGGTGTAGCCGCTTTCATCGCCCAACACGATCACTGATAAAATCGACGCCAAACCAAAACCAGCAGCAATGCGGAACGACCGCCGGGCAAACGCGACATCGCGGTTCCTGAGCAAATAGTAGGCACTGATGCCCAACACAAACATCGATCCCGTCACATAACCTGCGGCAACCGTGTGGACAAATTTAACTTGGGCTATCGGGTTAAAAAACAATTCGCTGAAACTGGTCAGTTCCATGCGCATGGTCTCGTAGTTAAACTCGGCCCCGACCGGGTGTTGCATCCAGCCGTTGGCAATCAAGATCCACAAGGCCGACAAGCTAGTGCCTAAGGCCAACAACCAAGTGATGCTAAGGTGTTGTAGCTTGCTTAAGCGTTCCCAGCCAAAAAAGAACAGGCCGACAAACGTCGATTCTAAAAAAAACGCCATCATGCCTTCAATTGCCAGCGGCATACCAAAAACATCGCCGACATAATGCGAGTAATACGCCCAGTTTGTGCCAAACTGAAACTCCATCGTGATGCCAGTAGTGACTCCCATAGCGAAATTAATGCCGAACAATTTGCCCCAAAACCGCGTCATGTCTTTATAAATAGGGCGGCCTGACATGACATAAACCGATTCCATAATCGCCAACAAAAACGATAGCCCTAAAGTCAGCGGCACAAATAAAAAATGATAGAGCGCAGTCAGGGCAAATTGCAGCCTAGACAGCTCCACGACAGTCGTAGTTATCATTGAAACTCCTTATCCGTAGCAGGTGGGGTAGAAATGCCGAACAACTTGTCGGCAATAACAGGGCCATCAACAGCTTGTTTGGGGCCCGCAAAAAATAGCCACCATAACGCCCATAACAGTAAAAACTTAAGCACCACTGCCGCCGTTATTTCCAAACTAAAGCCCAGTTGATAACGGTCTATTTGCTGGCTTAGCCAGGGGCGGAGTTTGCCGGGCGGTATTGTAGTCATCATCGTCTCTTAGCAGAAATAGGCGGGATAGGTTGGTATTTTCATAACATCTACAGCAAAGCCTGTGCCAATATCTGATATTTCGATGAAGGTGTGGATTTATTGGCTTGTATGTTGATAAACTGTTTGCATCAGCAACAAAATGTTTCATTAAATGTTTCAATGAAACTGTACTGTTTCATGTTGTTTGTTAGGGCTAAGCCTGTGGGCTGGGTTGGTGCGGTAGAGGAACTCCAGCCATTTTCAGCTAGCAGGAATGCAACGGCTTTAAACTATGTATTTTGGGCTTAATGTCCGACCCGGCAACGTCTAAAGCCGTTGCACTCCATCCCATGTTTCAACCTACTTAACCATGAAACAAAGCTATGAACCCGTCTATCGACTATTTAAAACAGCACAGCTCCAGTCTAGGCCCCAGCTTGTTATGGGCATTACTAGCCTTGTGCGATGACGCTGCCGCCTTCTACCTCGTCAATAGCGAACAACACATCCTCTATTGGAATGAGGGCATGGTGCGCATGACCGGATTGCGGGCCGAAGACCTGCTCGGGCAGGTTTGTCCTGAACCCTACCGAATTAACATCCGTGCTGGCAAACAGCCACAGACCCTAAGCATTGCGGGGCAGCCGTTCAAATTAAGAGTGCGGCAACTACACGATGGTCTTAACGTGTTAGCGGGGAGTATTGCTTGGCTGGACATGGAAAATGACGGCGCTAAAGAAGTGACGGACACCCAACAAGCGAATCCACGCAACCGCAATTTTCACGGTTTGTTAAGCCGTTCACCGGCAATGCGCGACATTTTCCAGATTATTGAAAACGCCGCCCAAACCGAAGCGACTGTGTTGGTGCGTGGTGAAAGCGGCGCGGGCAAAGAGTTGGTTGCCAAAGCCATCCACAAACTCAGCGCAAGACAACACGCGCCGTTTTTGGCGATTAACTGCGCGGCCTTGTCCAGCAACTTACTGGAAAGCGAATTGTTTGGGCATGTGCGTGGTGCGTTTACAGGGGCGATAAAAGACCATCAAGGCTTATTCCAACGCGCCCACGGTGGTACTTTGTTTTTGGATGAAGTGGCGGAATTGCCGTTGGAATTACAGGCCAAATTATTGCGTGTGTTACAAGAACGCAACTATATCCCGGTCGGCGGCGACCGCACGATTGCGGTCGATGTGCGCATCGTGGCGGCTACCCACCGTTCTTTGCGCGAAGAAGTGAAAAGTGGGCGGTTTCGGGAAGACTTGATGTATCGGCTACGCGTCGTGCCGATTTTTATTCCGCCTTTGCGTGACCGCCGCGAAGACATCAGCTTATTGGTGTGGCATTTCATCAGCCAGCACAATGCCGAAAATATGCGGCACATCGAAAAAATCGAACCAGAAGCGATGCGCGTGTTATTGGACTACGGCTGGCCAGGCAATATCCGCGAATTGCACAATGTGGTCGAATACGCTTTTGCCGTCGGGCGCGGCACAACTTTACGCCTGTCGGAATTGCCGCCCGAATTTAAACAACCGCAAACTCCCACACCGCTAGCCCCCCTCCTCGCTACGCCCGTTAGCGCTATCGACGAATGCGCCGCGATCCGCGCCGCCTTAGCACAACACCCTGGGCAAATCACCGCCGCCGCCAACGCCTGTGGCATGAGCCGCGCGACGTTTTGGCGCAAACGCAAACACTATGGGCTGTAAAGCACAGCCGATTAACCCCGCACAGTGATATTTTCCTCCCCCCCCTGCCCTGCTTAAGCGTGGCGGCAACCCCGCCGCGCACCGCCGTTTATCACCAAATCAGATATGTATATCCAAATATACCGTTAAATCTTCGCCAACTCAGCTGATATAGTGCGCCCAACATTTAACAATTGAAGATATACAAAGGGTTTATTTTCGCCAGCAATAAGTTGTAGAGGCCGATATGCTTTCTGATAAAAGAAAAAACAGTACAGCACACTTGACGACCGAGATTGCCGATCAGATTGCCTTGGTTTTACAAGGGATACGCTTCGGTTCAATTGAAATCGTCATACATGATGGCAAGGTTGTCCAAATCGAACGCAGGGAAAAACTTCGGTTTGATGCCAAATAGGCGTGCAAAACTAAGCTAAACTAACTCTACCGTACCCACGGCGAACTAACTTTAAAACCCACAAAATAACTGACCGGACAACCGGATGATTGGAAGAACGGTAGTTAAAAACTCAATAAGGCCAACAGATGAGAAATTTTCAACGCACCGCTCTCGCCAGCACCATTAACCTGCTCCTACTAGGCATACCCACCGCCCAAGCCGCTGATGTTGAAGCCCTAGAACGTCGTATCCGCGAATTGGAACTGCGCTTGGAAAAACTAGAGCCCAAAGCCGCCGCAGCCCCCGTAGCAGTTGCCCCCGCACCCGCACCCGAAATGGATAAGCTTAAACGGCAAGTAAACACCCTAGAACGCAAGTTAGAAGTGCAGGATGAAGTCAACACTGCCGCGCTGAAAAAACTGCCCGTTTTTGATGTGGGCGACCACGGCTTTAGGATGTCGTCAGCCGATAAAAAACACCAGTTGCGTATACGCGGCTCGATACAGGCCGACGGACATTTTTTTGTTGACGACGACCAGCATAAAAACACCGATTCGTTTGATTTAAAACAGGCACGGATTTGGTTGGAAGGCTATGTGTTTAAAAACATTTTTTATAAGATCATGCCCGATTTTGCCGCTACGGGAAACATCTTGCCGGATGCGTATGTTGATTACGCCTATGACCCAGCACTCAGTTTTCTGATTGCTGGCAACACTACGATAAAAAAGCAGGTTGGCAAACGCTTT
>JABFST010000344.1 GCA_013140465.1 Methylococcaceae bacterium | reverse complement strand
TTTGTTTTTTGCCGATATAAAACTCGCCAGCCCTATAGAATTGTTGCTGATTGCAGCCGCGTTGGGACTCGTGCTGTATTTGATTTCCCCGCCTGTAGCCACCCAACCGCTGGCGGAGACAGACAGTTATTTGTTTGCCGCATGGAGTGGCGCTGCGTTGCTGGGGTGGGCTTTTTGGCCGTTTTTTATCGTGCTTAATACGGGTTTATTCACTGCCGACACCTTGGCAAAAATGGGTTTGTTGACAGTTTCAAGTTGGGATGATGTGCATCTAATGCTAGCCTTGCCCACAGTGTGGTGGACAGTGGCGGTATGGCGGTGCAGCCCAAACACTAGATTACATCTATGGGCCGCTGCGGCGCGTTTGTGCATTCTTGCCGTGTTTTTTGAGTACGGCCTGAAATTAGTGCTGCGCATAGACTATCCGCGCATTTTTTTTGGTTGTGAAGAATTGCTGTTGGATTATGGCAGTTGTTTCTAACAATCAAGAGGATATAAGGTTTTATTTGCAACTGCCAGCGGCTAGGCGACTAGCCTAATCCGTATCGTGGCAACGTGGCTTTGCAAGTCTGTTGTGTGAATTGTTTCACATTCGGGTAAAATGCGCGGCTTCGTGTCAACTTGTCGGCTGAAGCCGATGCGGTCTAATTCAGTAGATTATTGTTTTTATGAAAATACTTATTCTGGGTGCTGGCGTTACGGGTTCATCCGTAGCAGACGCCTTTGCCAGTGAAGAAAACGACATTGTGGTCATCGATTTTAAACAAGAACTGTTAGATGCCCTGAAAGAACGTTTTGATATAGCCACCGTCACTGGCAACGCCGCCCATCCCACTGTGCTGGAACAAGCGGGCATACACAACACCGATATGGTGATTGCCGTCACCGACAGTGATGAAACCAATATGCTGGCCTGTACCATCATTAATGCCTTGTACAGCCGCCCCAAAACCATCGCCCGGGTGCGTGCGATTGAATACCTGAAAAATCCCAAGCTGTTTGGCCCCGGCGGTATTCCGGTTGATATTGTAATTAGCCCCGAGCAAATCGTGATGCAATCCATCTGCAACCTGATTGAGTTTCCTGGGGTTTTGCATATTTCTGATTTTGCGGGTGGCTTGGTGCGTTTGTTTTCGGTGCGCGTGGTAGCCGACGGGGCCCTGACCGGAAAAAAAATCAAAACCCTTAAAGACCGCCTATCGGGCGGCAAAACGCGTGTCGTCGCTATTTTTAGACAAGGCATCCCGATTTACATCAATGGTGAAATCAGCATAGAAACCGATGATGAAGTGTTTTTTGTCGCACCTTACAAAGAAGTGCGCCGCGTCTTAAAAGAACTCAACAAACTCGAAGCCCCGTTAAAACGCATCATTATTGCAGGAGGCGGGCATGTCGGCAAACGTCTCGCCTTAGCCTTAGAAAATGACCATCAGGTCAAAATTATTGAAAAAAACCCCATCCGCGCCAAAAAAATCGCCAACGACTTACACAACACCGTGGTACTGTTTGGCGATTGTGCCGACGAAGCCCTGTTGCTGGACGAATCAATAGAAAGCGCAGACTTGTTTTGTGCGATCACCGATAACGACGGCGTGAACATCATTTCCGCCTCCTTGGCAAAAAGCCTGGGCGCACGCAAAACCATCTGCCTGTTAAACCACAATTCCTACACCAAATTGCTGCCCGGCACCGGCATAGATGTCACCGTGCTGCCCAACCAAGAAACCTTGGGCAGCATCTTAAAGCATGTGCGACGCGGTGACGTGGCGCAAGTGACCTCGCTATGTGGCGGCACAGCAGAAGCCATTGAAGCCGTCGCCCATGTCAATGTCAACGAAGAATCGGTGGTCGGACGGCGGGTAGACAGCATCAAATTTCCTCCCGGCATCGTGATGGGGGCTTTGATACGCAATAACCAAGTCATTGCCATCCACCATGACACAGTATTTGCAGAAAACGACCATGTGGTCATGTTTGCTATGGACAAAAAACTGGTCAGCAATATCGAAAAAATCTTCCAACCCATCTGATACCGCCATCAACATGCCCTTGCGCCACCACCCTGCGCTACGGGTCTTGAACCCGCATCACATTATTTTGCATTCATGAATGTCTTCCTTACTATTGTCCATATCTTTGGCCTAGTGGTTATAGGCTTTAGCGGCCTTATGAGCACTTGCCTATTTCTGTCACAAGTGACCCACGACGGCGCGACCAATGCGTTTTTAGAAGGCTCGGTGCTGACTTTATTGCTGGGTGTCGCGATGTTTTACCCAACCTTGCGGGTCCCCAAAAAAGTGTCGCGGCAAGCGGGCTTTTTATTGGTGGCAATAACATGGTCATTAAGCCCGGTGTTTTGCGCGATACCGCTGATGCTGTACCTGCCCACGCTGAGTTTTGTCGATGCTTATTTTGAGACGGTTTCAGGGCTGACCACAACAGGCGCAACCATTTTAAGCGGCATAGACAACTTGCCGATGTCGATCAATTTGTGGCGGCATGAATTAAATTGGATAGCGGGCATGGGCATCATTATTTTTGCCGTGGCGATTTTGCCCATTTTGGGCATAGGCGGGATGCAGCTGTACAAGGCAGAAACGCCAGGTTCGGTTAAAGAATCGGATTTGCCACCGCGTATAGCCCAAACTGCCAAAGCCTTGTGGCTGGTGTATGCGGGCATTACCGCCGCGTGTATTGTGTCGCTTAAGCTGGCAGGGATGAATTGGTTTGATGCGGTCTGCCATGCTTTTGCCGCGATGAGCTTGGGCGGTTTTTCTACGCATGACAACAGTGTGGGTTTTTTTGATTCCTTGCCGATAGAAATAGTGTTGACCATTTTTCAGCTATTGGCCGCCATCAATTTTGCCACCCATTTTATCGCCCTTAGAAAACGCTCGCTCAACCCCTATATCGACGACCGCGAAGCGCGCGCATTTCTGACGCTGGTGCTGGGCAGTTGCCTGATGGCGGCTTGGGTGCTGTGGGATCGTGGCACTTATGCTGATTACTGGACGGCATTACGCTACGCCACATTTAACTTAGTCACTATCGCCACCGACTGCGGGTTTGCCAACCAAGACTTTAACCAGTGGCCGATTTTTGTGCCTATGTGGATGCTGTTCCTCAGCTGTTTGTCGGCCTCGTCCGGCTCGACAGGCGGCGGCATCCGCATGATTCGAACCATTATTCTCATGAAGCAAGCACGATTGGAAATGTTTAAGTTTATCCACCCTTATGCGATAAAGCCGATGAAAATCGGCGGCATGGTGGTCAGCAACAACATCATTACGTCTGTGACAGGGTTTATTTTCCTGTACTTTATCTGCATCGTCATTTTAGTATTTGCGCTGTTGTTAAGCGGCTTGGATTTTATCACCGCCTTGTCCGCGATCATTTCCTGCTTTAACAACGCCGGCCCCGGCTTAAACCAAGTTGGCCCTGCGACCAACTATGCCAGCCTGAGCGACATACAAAAAGGCCTATGCACTTTTGCGATGTTATTGGGGCGGGTACAGATTTTCTCGATAGTGATTTTGTTTGTGCCGGAGTTTTGGCGTAAATAGCTGGCAACAATCGTCAAATACAATCGGCTAGCCCCAATGATGGTGACAGAACAAGCCAGTATCTGGGGTCAAATTTTGCTACTCATTAAAGACATGCCTACAAATGCGTTTTCGCGCTTAAACAAGGAAATTGAATTCACGCGCCAGACCGATCTGGTTGTAGATTTGGGTCTTGTTGGTGATGATGCTTTTGAATTTATGGAGAAGTACGCATCGAGTCTCCATGTCAGGAAAGGTGACTACGACATGTCCCTTTACTTCGATGCAGAAAGTTTGTGGCTTTTACCAAAAGTTGGTAAAAGCCAGCCGAAAATGCCCATTACCCTGGGTATGCTTGAAGTTGCGGCGAAACAGGGGGTATGGGACTCTAACAAACTGTATCAGTGTTACATCAATAACGCTTACGCATAAGACGGGATGTGGTTTTAGTGTGGCGCAAAGTGCTTAGACCCACAAAAAAGCCGCTTTAAGCGATAGCGTACAGCGGCGTTTACGGCCTACAGGGCCCGCACTTTAGACACCAAGATTTACCCAGCCCACACCGGATAATCCGTATAACCTACTTCCGAACCGCCATAAAAGGTGTTGACATCTGGCGTGTTTAACGGCGCATTGCCTTTAAAGCGTGCCACCAAATCGGGGTTGGCGATATACAGCTGCCCAAACGCCACCGCATCGGCTAGACCTTCGGTTAGGGTAAGTTCGGCACGTTGCTGGTCATAACCGCCACAAATAATCAATACGCCGTCATAAGCCTTGCGCAACACGGCTAACTCAACCACTTTCGCGCCGTGGCGTATGTCGCCTTCCAGCGCATCCACCAGATGCACATAAGCCAGCTTAAAGCCATTCAGCTGCCCCAACACATAGCTAAACAAGGTTGCAGGATCGGAATCTTGCATATCATTAAACGTGCCGCTAGGCGACAAGCGCACGCCCACACGGTCAGCCCCCCAAACTTGCGTGACGGCCTGAGTCACCGCCAACAACAAACGAGCGCGATTTTCCAAGCTGCCGCCATATTCATCAGTGCGCTGATTAGAGCCATCGCGTAAAAACTGGTCCAACAAATAGCCATTGGCGCTGTGTATTTCTACGCCATCAAAACCCGCCATCAACGCATAGGTTGCCGCCGTGCGGTAGTCCTCGACTATGCTGGCGATCTCGTGGGTAGTCAGGGCGTGCGGGACCACAAAAGGCTGCATACCTGTTGGGGTCACGGCATCGCCGGCAGGGGCTATCGCGGACGGTGCGACAGGCAATTTTCCGTTATGGTAATCAGGATGCGAAATGCGCCCGACGTGCCACAGTTGCAGAAAAATACGCCCCCCTGCGGCATGAACCTCAGCCGTGATATGTTTCCAGGCAGCGACTTGTGCTGCATTGTGGATACCGGGCGTATTGGGGTAGCCACGCCCTAAGGGTGTAATCTGCGTGGCTTCGGCAATAATTAGCCCGGCACTGGCACGCTGCACATAATAATGGGCCATCAGTTCGGTAGGGATATTGTCGGGCGCGCGCATCCGCGTCAACGGCGCCATCACCAAGCGGTTAGGCAACTCGTAAGCGCCCACGGTCAGCGGGGTAAAAAGTGTAGTCGTCATAAGAATAGGAATAAGGGTTGGTAGTGGAGAAACAGGCGCAGACTAGGCTGCATAGGCCGCATATTCTAACGCACTACAAATCGGCAGCGGAACTATATATCCCAGTAGCCTTGCAGGTCTTTATGCAGCGATAGCTAAATTTAGGATTTTTATCGTTCCGGCGCTGCACACCACTACCCACGGTTAGCGCTCATCGTTATACACAAGTGTCTCAAAGCCCTTCCCTATGTGTCAGACTACCCTAACGCCCCGACAGCAAAATGAATGACGAATTGGGGCTGTGCCAATCCGCTGCGGCTTAATCAGGGTTCTATCTTAAACTTGGCAAAATACTGTTTGGACATTGGGGGCCACTTTAGTCATAGCATTGAGCGTTTTGCAGTTTTTGATTTAAAAAGCTTTCGTCTAAAGGGTTTTCTCGGGACGAGTGGCGGGTAATCATTAAATTTAATCAAGCAGTTGTGGTGATAAAGTGTAATAAAACCAGCCAGTCCGCTTGATTTGAATCCACCAGTTATTTAACCTTCAAATCCCGATAGAAATTTTCATGCGGCCCGACGGCTTCCAGATAGATGAGTCGAACACCTTCATCGAGTGTGTAACCCAGCAAATACAACTGTCCTTTACTGTGAAACTTAAAGACACGCAAAGCCGCCAGATCGCCTTTCTTGCGCTCCCCGATTTCGGGGTTTTTCCTGACCTCATTAACCGCAGAATCGACATCGGCAGCCGTGTTGTCGTGCAGTTTTTTGTATTGTCGTGAAAATCGCCTGGTTTGGAAGACTGCCCAGGTCATGGGTGATCGCTACGAGGCACAAACGGCTGTAAGTGCTCACGCGGTTCGGCCAGAGAAGCTAGTGACTCTGCCACAAAACTAACGGGTAAATCAGGGTTGTCAAGTACAGCCCGACCC
>JABFST010000498.1 GCA_013140465.1 Methylococcaceae bacterium | reverse complement strand
TGTCTAATGGCTGTGGCAACGTCATGGGGCTTTCTCTCTGATAGTTAAAAGCTTCATAATATGGGTTGCCACTCCCTGTTTTTCAAGGGTAAACAGGGGGTTGGGGGCTTAAGTTGGCGCGTATGCGGTTTACGCCTACGCAAATAAAAAACAACTTTAATGGGAGTGAAATTTACTTTCAATGGTATCCTGTCTATGACAGACTACCTGACTTAACTTTAAATTCAGCTGCTTGTGAAATACAAAATAGAGAAATTGTTTTTTGTGAACATTTTTGTATATCTATGCTTCATCCTGAATTTAATGATGGATAAATAAAAAACTGGTGGGGGGGACGGGATTTGAACCCGCACGACTTTCGCCGACCAGTTCGTAACTGGTTGTGTCTACCATTTCACCACCCCTTAGTTTTGTTTGTGATTATAATCTGTGAATTGTCTATTTTCTAGCTTTTCAAATTATTATATAGAGTAGCACGGCAAACATTGAGCAACTTAGCCACCGCTAACGGACTCTCGCCCTTATCAAGCAATTCCCGCGCGTGTTTCCGCTGATCGTCAGAAAGCGAAGGCTTGCGTCCTAGTTTCGTACCGCGTTTTTTGGCAGCTTTTAATCCCGCTTGTGTTCGTTCCACAATCAAAGCCCGTTCAAACTCAGCCAATGCGCCGAGGGTATGCCCCATAAGCCGCCCCGCTGCGCTTTCGGTGTCTATGGCTTCGGTCAGTGATCGGAAAGCCAACCCGCGCCCTTGCAAGTCAGACAGCACCGTTACCAAATGTGACAGCGACCGACCCAATCAGTCAAATCTCCAAACAATCTCTCATCTTAGCCTTTAAGCTGTATCGCCTGTTCTAGCGTTTGGCGGATAAAACGTTGATAAGGCATCCCAGATCGCCCCGCTTCATTTTTAATCGCTTCCAGTAGCGGTTCGGATAGGCGCATGGTAATGCTGCGATCTTTGGGTTGAAATTCAAAGCGCGTCGTCGTTAAAGCTGATAAGTCGTATTCTGTCTGATCGGGGCTTCCCGTTTAAGCTGGGACAGTTTGGGTGTCGTTCGCTGAGCGGAGTCGAAGCGAATCCCGCCGCCGGCTTCGACTCCGCTCAGCCAACGACTCCGCTCAGCCAACGGCTCCTCAGTCCCGCTTTAAGTGAGTAGCCCTGATCGGCATTGTCGATAAAGTCTTCCGCTGCTTTATCGGTTGTTAGGTTTGGCAATGGTTTTTTCATATACGTGTGTATTTTATTTTGGACCTATCACCTTGCAAGTGTTCATTTACTTTTTTAAAAAACCCCGTTAAGTGACTTTAAATTTGGTCATGCTGAGTCACAACTTTTCACACAAGCTGTAAACCCAAAAACTGCTGGAAGGGCAGAAAATCCTTGTCTGAATGCAGCAATGCCAAGTGGTTTTCAATACAGTAAGTAGCGATCATCGTGTCGATGGTTTTTCGGATGGTAATGCCTTGTTTGCGCAGATTTCTGAAATTATCGGCAGCCTTTAAACTCATCGCAGTCCCTAACATGGCGTGTATGGGTAATGCGCACAGTAATTTTTTTGCCGCTTGATAATCCTCATCTTGCCGAAAGCCCTGTAACACTTCCGCTAGGATTAAATCGCCGGTGCATACCGGTTGCACGCCTAGTAATCTGTCCAGTTTTTTAGTTGCCAGCGTTTCTGTGCCGTTGAAATAATCGATCCAGACGCTGGAATCGACCAGAATCATCCATCAGTCCTCATTTGCTCCAAATCGCCTTCCCATTTTAATCGGCCCTTGAACGCCTTAATAGCTTCTTGCTGTTTTAGCATCAACAACGTTTTTAAACCGAGTTCTACTGCTTCGCGCTTGGTTTTCACCCCCGTCGCGCTTAAAACATCGGCCATTAATGTTTCATCGATCATGATATTAGTTCGCATCGGAATCTCCGTGTGTATGAATTTAGTAAAATATACACCAAAATAAGGCTGCAACACGAATTTAATGTGGCAGATAGCGGCTTTCTATGGAATTAATGAATCTTCTTTCCGCAGGTTATGGCACCGATAACAGCCCGCGAAAATTTGTCACAGGCTTTTTTATGTGGCTTTAGGTTTGCTTAAACGTTATGCGGACGTTCCCGCATTCTGCTTTGTTTTGGCGGGCTATAGTTTAAATTTGTGACTTAAGCAAAAGTTCCAGCGGGGCTTCGCGTAGCACCGTAGGTTAAGTCGCATTTTTCCGCAACCTAACAAATGTTGGCGTAAATGGCTATGCCCAGTGATCGAAAGGTTATCCCGCGCCCTTGTAAGTCAGACGACACCACCACCAAGCGGTCAAGCTTCCAAACAATCAGTACATCCCCCGCCCGCAAGGGAGGGTGTCGTAAAAGGTCGGTTGTTCACCATGTAATGAAGCATAACATTCTGATTTTGTTGGGTTACGCTTCGCTAACCCAACCTACATACAGGCTTTTACGACACCCTCCAAGGAGTCAAGGCAATAGGTGTGTTGGGGCGTTTTTTGACCGTGCCGCCGATTGTATCGGTGAAGATATAATCACACCCTGCTTTTTTGGGTGCGTTAATCTGCAAATCCGCTTTTTGATCGTCGGTAGAAACCCGTACATAGCCATATTTCATGGTTGCATTGCTAGATAAAATTAATGCACTTGCAATCGCTTGTTTTTACATATTTCTTACTGTGTCTAATAAACCTTCGTTTTTTAAACTGCCTGATTTTGCTTGATGGTTGGCTGTGAGTGTTGCAACGCACGGTACACGCCTTCGGGATCGTGGGCGATAACGGTTAAATAAGCCCGTGTCGGCTGGTCAGGTTCAGTGCGCCCTTGCTCCCAATCGCGTAAAGTCCCTAGCGGTACATGATACCTTGCCGCAAACTCTTCTTGGGTGATGCCCAAAGCGCGGCGTATAGTTTTAACACGGGGGATACGCCGCACGGTTTTTAATTCGTCTGGTGTCATGGGTTGCGCGTCAACATCCGCTTTTGCTTCCGTGTTGATTTCTTTATCCGACATAGGGCGCAGAGGTGCGTCAGGAAATGGTTGCTCACTCCCATCATTCAATACCTCGACGACTTTTCCGTCAGGTAGCATTTTCGCTGTAGTAGTAGTCTTGTTCATGTTTTTCTGCCCGTCTGGCTGAAATGAGTCTAATGCGGTTACCGCGTTCGGTGTAGGTTATATGGAGAAGGACACTGTCACTCATGCCAAGCAAATTTATCCGTTCTTCTCCGTAATCCTCCCGGTCGTCTATCCATTCAACCGCAAAAAGATCACGAAACGCTTTGACCGCGTAAGGAAAGGTTACACCGTGATTGCGCCAATTGGTCGCGGCTTTGATGTCGTCCCATTCAAAAATAGTATCTTGCATGATTATTTGTACTGATAACCCGTAGTTTTGTCAAGCGGTCAATTCTTCGCGGATTTAATAAAAATGGCTTTAGAAGTAGCTTGGGCAAACCCGCCAAATAGCGGGGTGATGCTAGGCACTTTGCCAAATTCCGCCAAAAGAAACGAAATTGTTTCACAAGCGAATATAACTTAACTATCCACTGGTCAAAAATATGACGCATAAACACAGGCTGAGTCTTATCTCAATACTGTATCAGGAGCGGACAGGCAATGGTAAAGGCGATCAAAGGCAAAGCCAGAAAGCCGCCCAGTGGCAGGGTTGGAAATGTTGGGTTGGGTGATGACCAGCAATTGTGCGGCTACTCTTTGTTTCAAGCCGCGCTTTTCGGCAAGTATTATCCTAAATTATGTTATTGGGTTGGTTGTTTGATGGGATAGCACAGGAGCAAATGCGGGTTGTATTTGTGGTTTTTTCGCTATGGTGTTGAAGTGGCTGCTGCAAAACGGTATCAATTCGAAGCTACAGCCCCGCCCGCTTTTAAGCGCGTGATTAACACTTGCAAGCGTACATCCTGCACATGGTTCTCAGCTAAAAACGTTAAGGTAGGCAAAGCCGCCTGTTTTTGCGTGTCTGTAGCCAACGCCGCTTCCAATAAAATACGGGCATCACGCGGTTCGCGCTGTACTGCCCAATTTTTTTGCGCCAAGGCCAAGTGTAATGGTCTAATAATTTTGCAAGACCTCCCCTCCGTCTTTTTGTGCTTGCCAAATTGGTAGCAAGCTAAAGCCTTGCTTAATGCGTTGCCGATGAGCGATAGTGTTTAGAATACTTTACAATGTGTTCTTGCAAAATAACAGTAAAGTAACCATAATGGTTAATACAATAAAAGAAACACACCTACCTCATTATTTGTTAGATGACATCCGTCAAGCTGCCCATCGAGACAATTTTCGCTATGAAGGACGCAAAGTTAACACGGATATTAGAAACCTTAGCTATACCAGCGAGGATGTTAAAAAGTGCATTTCTGGACTGGTGTCAGGTCAGTTTAAAAAATGCTTACATTACGAAGTGCCGTCTATGATGTTTATATCTGTGATTATCAACAAACAGAAGACTCAACAATAGACAAAATTTATTTGAAATTACGTTTACTTGCTACCGGAGAGGTGCATGTAGGCATAGGTTCTTTCCATTTAGCGTGAGAGCTATAAAAATGAACAATTTAAGTTGTGCGGATTGCGGTGCAGATGCCTTACAAGCATTTACCGAGGCAGAACAGTTTGACTATAAAGGCCAGACTTTAAGCGTGGACGTTGAGTATTCGGTTTGCTCCCAGTGTCATGCAGAGGTCATTTTGCCGGATCAAATTAAACGCAATGATTGCCGGGTGCGTGATGCTTGGCGGAAAGCGGACGGACTGTTGACAGGTGCTGAAATTGTCGCCTTGCGTAATCAATTAGGTCTGACCCAACAACAAGCCGCACAGGCATTTGGTGGCGGTGCAAATGCCTTTTCCAAATATGAACGAGGGGAAGTTACCCAAAGTGCCGCAATGGATAAATTGATGCGGTTGGCAATGGAAAAACAACCTGTTTGCGTACCTGATTGGCTAGGGCATCATGCGGGTTTAACCATCCGTAACTTTACGGCAAATGGGTACGATAAAAACGTGATTCCCTTTCAACCAAAATTGACCAGCCAACCGATACCGATAAAAAACCCTGAACATTCGGTGGCAACTGAATGCAAAAACCATCAGGAATTAGGTTATGGATAAAGAGCTAGTCGCCCAAGCCGCACAAAACTTAAGGCTAATCAATATCCTTCTATATGAAAGCAATTTAAAGCGTTTTGGTGAGCTAGCCGCATCACAAAATTTAGGGCAATTGACGAAACAACGCGTAAAAGTGGAGCCTTGCGAAACAAGTGGACAAGACAAAACTATTAAATTATTTCGGGTATTTGTTGAGTTAGGCGTTCGGATTATCGACTTAGAGAATGACTTCCAAGAAGATCAAAATGCTGTGTTTCAAATCGAAGCCACTTTTCAAGTTGATTATGAGTTAAGTGGTGATGTAGAACAGAAAGCACTAGAAGAATTTGCCCACGTTAATACCGTTCATAATACTTGGCCGTTTTGGCGGCAATATGTTTTTAACACAGCTAATCAAGCAGGTTTGCCTTGTCCCGAAATTCCACTAAAGACTGATTTATTGGTTAAATCGCAGTAAACTTTGTTGTTACCTAACTGTGCTGGATCGGCTTGATCTCACGCTTAACGAGACCAAGACGCGCAACGTTGATGCTAGACAGGAAAGCTTCAATTTCTTGGGTTTTGCAATCAGGTTGAGCAAGGGGTTAAAGACGGGCAAAAGTTATCCGCATGTCTGCCCGGCACCGAAATCGCTTGCGAAAATCAAAGACCGTATAACGCAGTGACCGCAAGGGAGCGTACGCCGATACCGTTGGCAGCTATTGTAGGCAGTATGAATGCCAGCCTTCGCGGTTGGACAGGCTACTTTCACTATCGCAATTCCAGTGGTGTCTTGGAAAAAGGTGAAGACGCATGCAGAAGAATGTCTGCGCAAACACCTGATGAAGCGGCACAAGGTCAAAGATCGCGGGATCGGCCTCGGTCGATTCCCGAGCCAGCAGCTTTATGCGAAATATGGGCTATACAAGGTTCCGACAAAGGCTGCCTGGAAAACAGCGCATGCCTTGGTGTGAAGAACATCGGAAAGCC
>JABFST010000085.1 GCA_013140465.1 Methylococcaceae bacterium | reverse complement strand
GTTTGCCCTGTACGCGCCACAGCGGTACGGTTAAGACGGCGTAGCAACAGTTCTTGTTTTAGCTGTTCTTTGGTAGTCATGGCAACATTTACGGCGGCTAAGATAAATGGGATGGGGCTGGCATGGCTACGCCAGCATCGGCAGCCTGTTCTTGGGCCAGCATTGCCAACAGCTGTTCTTCACTCAATTCGTCCAATTCCGCCGCTATACGCGCAACATCGGCACTTTCAAATTGCTGGATTTGCTGGGCAATAATGTCTTCTGCCAAGGCGGCGAGGGTTGGTTTTGCAAATAAGGTGGCTAACGGTATGGTTATGCCAAAGGCATCGCGCAACCTCAGCATCAGTTGCACGGCTAGCAAAGAATGCCCGCCCAGTTCAAAGAAATGGTCGTGGCGGCCCACTTGTTGCAAATGCAGCAAATCTTGCCAAAGCTGGGCGATAGTCAGCTCAACAGTGCCTTGTGGCGCAACATAAGGGCGGCTGGCAACGGCGTTGTCTTCGGGTTTGGGCAAAGCGTCCCGCGCCAATTTGCCGTTGACGGTCAGGGGTAATGCGCCCATAAGCACATAAGCACTAGGCAGTTGGTAATCTGCCAGCACCCGCGCCAGTTGCCCGCGCAATACCGTTGCCGACAGTGCCTCAGGGTTTGGCCCGACCACATACGCCACTAGCCGTTGTTCGCCGGGTTGGTCTTGCCTTAGGACGACAGCGGCGGCCTGAACGCCTGGGCATTGCATCAGTTGCGCCTCAATTTCTTGTAGCTCAATACGATGCCCACGGATTTTGACTTGTAGGTCATTACGGCCTAAATACACGAGCGTGCCATCTGGTAGATAACGCGCCAGATCTCCAGTTTTGTATAAACGGTTGTGGCTGCCACCGCTATCGGCGGCATAGGGGTTGGCGATAAAACGTGCGGCAGTCACGTCAGGGCGATTGAGATAGCCTCTGGCTAGCCCTGCCCCGCTGATATAAATTTCGCCGACGGCTCCTAAGGGGACGGGCTGCAAGTGCGCATCCAGCAAATAACAGCCTAAGTCGGACAAAGGTTTGCCTATGATGCTGCCCTGCCCTGCACAGATGTCGTCGGCAGTCAGCGCGTGGTAAGTGGCGTGTACGGTAATTTCGGTGATGCCGTACATATTGATGAGTGCCGTCTGCGCCAGCGGCGTGCAATCTATCCAAGTTTGCAGTGGCTCAACCGCCAAGGCTTCGCCGCCAAACACAACACAGCGTAAGTGGTGGGCTAACGGACTCTGCCTGTGTACGGCTATCAGGGGATAAAAAGCACTGGGCGTTTGGTTGAGGATAGTGACCTGTTCTTGGCACAGCAATTGGTAAAACGCTTCTGGTGAGCGGCTGATGGGATAAGGCACAACCACTAGGCGACCGCCATACAACAACGCCCCGTTTATTTCCCAAACCGAAAAGTCGAACGCGTAAGAATGGAACAAGGTCCAAACATCGCTGCTGTTAAAGTTAAACTGTGCCTGATTGGCGGTAAACAAACGGGTGACTTGATGGTGCGCAACCATGACACCTTTGGGCTGTCCGGTCGAGCCTGAGGTGTAGATGATATAAGCCAAATGCTGCGCGAATAAGCCTAGCGCAACAGGATCAGGGTTGTGGTCGGGGCTATCGGCAAGGGCCGCAAAACGGTCATCCAACACCAGTACGCGTAGGCTGTCAGCTACGGCTTCCAGCTTATTTTGATGTTCAGGCTGGGTTATTAAGGCCACGGGTTGGCTATCACGCCACATCATAGCCAGGCGTTCAGGCGGATAACGAGGATCTAGCGGCACATACGCAGCACCCGATTTGAGTATGCCCCATAGCCCGACCAGCATCGTTAAGCCCCGCTCCAAACACAGGGCAACACGGTCATCGGGGCGTACACCCAAAGCCAACAAACGGTGTGCCAAGCGGTTGGCGTGTTGGTTTAAGGCGGCATAAGTCAAATGTTGCCCGTTAAAGCTGACGGCGATGGCCTCTGGGGTTTTGGCAACTTGGGCTTCAAACAATGCGTGGATCAGCGAGGCTGGCGCATACTCCGCCCTAGGGGCATTAAAACTATTGAGTTGCTTGCATTCGCTGCTGGGTAAAAATGCCAAGTTCGTCGCGTGCATCTGGGGTTGGTTGACTAAGGCTTCCGCCCAAGCGGTCACGGCATAGTCAAGATACTGGGCGATGCGCGTAGGGTCTATGCCTTGATCGCATTGCGCGGTGATGCTAAAGCCCTGCCCCCAATCATCGACAGACACGGTGAGCGGGTAGTTGGTGCGCTCATCGCCACAAATAAAGCGTATGCCCTCCCCTAAATCGGGCTGCTCTGGGCTGGCGGTCACACGGTCAGTGTTATGCCGATAATTAAACAAGCAGGTAAATAAAGGCAGCGTAGCCGCCACGCCGCTACAACGTTGCGCCAAGACCAGCGAGGCATGTTCGTGTGCCAGCAAGCTGTTGAGGGCAAGTTGCGTGGCTCGCGTGACTTGGGCCACGCTACGCCCTGCCAAACTAATGCGTAGCGGCAAGGTGTTAATCGATGGCCCTAGCGTTTGCGCCCAGCCAATGCCGTTTTGTAAGCGGCCCAACATAACCGTACCAAAAACGACGTCGTTTAGCTGTGTGCAAGCCGCCAATACCCGCGCCCAAGCCGCATGGAACAAGATAGCAGGGCTGATGCCTAGCTGTTTAGCGACCGCCCGCACAGTATTGGCCTTATTTGCCGCTAGCGGAACAGTGGCTTCAGCAATATGCTGTCCGTCGCCTTGTATATCCAGCAAGCCAAACGGGGCGGTCGGCTCGGTGATGTCCGCCAATTGCGCCCGAAAATACGCCTCATGCCCCTGCGTCGCCAAGCTCTGTGCGATAAACTCGCGGTAAGGCACAGGCGGTGGCAATTGCGCTTCCAAACCCTGCAAGATGAGTTTAATCTCGTCAATAATCCGCGCCAAGCTGAGGTGGTCACAAACAATATGGTGGTTAAGCAAGGCCAACAGCCAAGCTGTAGGCACCGTTGCGGATAGGCCAGGCAATGGCGCAATCACGGCTTTAAACAGCGGAGCTTGGTTTAAGTTTAAGCGTACTCGGGTAGGCTCAGTGAGATTCAGCAATTCGGCTATAGCGGCACTCTCGGTGCTGGCATTAGCGTTAGGTGCGGTTATGCTAATCGGCAAACTTACTGTGCGGTACACGGTTTGCACAGGCTGGGGCAAGCCTTGCCAGTGGATGGCCGTGCGTAAGATGTCGTGGCGGTTAATGACGGTTTGTAAGGCGGCAAGAAAACGGTCCAGCTGGTTGCGGGTATCAAAACGCAATACCGAACGCAGCATATAGGCATCGCCTTGGGTTTCCAGCAAATGGTGGAACAATATGCCTTCTTGCAACGGGGCTAAAGGATAAATATCCTGAATATTGGCAACGCCCAAAGGGCTGTTGCTGACCACGGTGTCTATCTCGGCTTGGTTTAGGCTGACTAAGGGCAACAATTCTGGAGTTATCGCCGTGCAGCCGTCAGTAATCAGATTGGCAGGGACACTAGGCTTGGGGCTTGCATCCGTTAATGCCGCCGCCATTTCTGCCAACACTGGGGCCGTGAACACGGTACGCACATCTATACTAAAGCCCGCCGTGCGCAAGCGTTCAACCAGCGTGACTATCAGCAAGGAATGCCCGCCCAATTCAAAAAAATGGTCGTGTCGGCTAACGCTGTCCAAGCCCAGCACGCTTTGCCAAATTTGCGCCATTGCGGTTTCTTTTAGCCCGCAGGGCGGCGCATCACTCCGGCTGACAACGGCACTGGCATCTGGCATCGGCAAGGCGTTACGGTCTAGCTTGCCATTGGCGGTCATAGGCAAGGCCGCCAACCTGACATACGCGCTGGGCAATAAGTGCGCGGGCAAACTATTAGCCAAATGGGCGCGTAGCTGCTCACTAGCCAAGTCGGCTTGGTCTGCCGCGACGATATAAGCCACCAAACGTTTGTGGCCCCAAGCATCGTCTTTGGCGGCAACCACGGCAGTTTTAACCCCTGGGTACTGGCGTAATACCGCCTCGATTTCGCCCGGCTCAATACGGTAACCGCGTAGCTTAAGCTGTGTGTCATTACGCCCTAAATAGCTGATGTTGCCGTCAGCCGCAAAACAGCCTAAATCTCCGGTTTTGTAGAGGCGGGTGTCGCTGTCGCCATGACTGAACGGATTGGGCAAAAACCGTGCTGCCGTCAACTCGGGTCGGTTAAGGTAAGCACGCGCAAGCCCTGCCCCGCTGATATAAATTTCACCCGCCACGCCTAGCGGTACAGGCAACAACTGCTTATCCAGAATATAGACTTGGGTGTTGGCTAGTGCTTGCCCGATGTGTGGTTGTGGGCTGTGCGCGTGCAAGGGTGCAAGGGTTGCGTCTACTGTGCATTCAGTCGGGCCATAGACGTTGTAAAACCTGATGCTGTCCAGTGTTTGCAGCTGTTGCCACGCTTCGGGGCTAATGGCTTCGCCGCCGACCAACACGACTTGGGGCTTATAAAAATGGCGGTATTCAGGGGCGGCAAAATCTAATAACGGCAATTGTGCGGGCGTACAATCCAAGGCATCGACATGGTGTGCCGACAAATAAGCCATTAACGCCGCCCCGTCCTTGCGCACCGATTCGGGAATAATCACCACGCAATGCCCAGACAGCAGTTGCAGCCACGATTGGACAGAAGCATCAAACGACAAGCTGGCATTTAGGCCCATATTGGCTGGGCTGGGCAAAACCGCCATAGCCGTTTGCGCCAATGCGGCCCATAAATTGACGACGGACTCGTGGGCAACCATCACACCCTTGGGTTGGCCTGTGGAACCGGAGGTGTAAAGCACATAAGCCAATTGCCGGGCATTAAACCCTAAGGCCACGGCATCAGGATTGTGGTCTGGGCAATGCGCCCAAGCGGTTGCGCTGTCAGGGTCGGCCTCTATCACTAGCAGCGGGATAGCACCCTGTAGGGTCTGTAGTCGGCTGTGTGCGGATGCCGTCACCAAGACCGCGACAGACTGGCTGTCTTGCAGCAAATACGCCAAACGCGCGTCTGGGTATAGCGGATCTAGCGGCACATAAGCCGCGCCCGCTTTGAGTATGCCCAGCAGACCCACGATCATGCCCATGCCCCTCCCTAGGCATAAGGCAACGCGGTCATCGGGGCGGACACCTAGGCTAAACAGATAATGCGCCAAACGGTTGGCTTGTTGGTTAAGGCCCGCATAGCTTAGGCTCTGGCCTTCAAAACTCAGGGCGTTGGCTGTAGGGGTGCGCCGGACTTGCGCTTCAAACAATTGCTGTAGCAACCACTGTTGTGGGTAATCTGCCGCCGTGCGGTTAAAGCCTAGCAAGATTTGTTGGCGTTCAGCGGCGGGCAGCACCTCCACACACTGGATTTTTAGCTGCAAAGTGGTAGCCCATGCCGCCACCAAGCCAGTCATGGCAGTCTCTAAATACGCGACCAGCCGCTCGGGTACGATGCCCGCGACACATTGTGCAGTCAGGGTAAAGCCTTGTTCGGTGTCATCCACAGAGATTGCGATGGGATAGTGGGTGCGCTCTTCAACCTGCACTAGCTCTACCCCCGACCAACCCGACAGCGTGCCGTGCTGGGCTGCAAGCGTATCGCTATGGCGATAATTAAACAGGGTCGTGAACAAAGGTAAAGGCGGGGCTACGCGGCTGCAACGCTGCGCCAACACTAGCGAGGCTTGTTCATGATCCAGCAAGCTGCGTAATTGCTGATAAGTGCGGGACAGCACTGCCGCTACGGTGTTGCCGCCTAAGCCTATGCGCACAGGCAAGGTGTTGATGAACATGCCCAAGACTTTGCCTACACTGGCTCCCGCGTGCATCCTGCCTAACAACACCGTGCCAAACACCACGTCATCTAGCCCGGTCAATTTGCCCAAGACCATCGCCCATGCCAAATGGAACAACACTGCCGGACTTACGCCCTGCTGCCGAGCCAGCGCGCGGATACGCGCCACCAGAACGGCATCAAGCTGGCTTTGTGCTTCGTGGACACTGCCCAAGCCCTGCATGTCCAGCACCCCATAAGGCGCGGTCGGGGTGTCTATGTCGCCTAACTGCGCTTTAAAATAAGCTACCTCTGCGGCTAGCGGTTGGGCCAAGGCTAGGGCAATAAAATGGCGGTACGGCACTGGCGGCGGCAATTGCGCCGCCAAGCCCGCCTCGATTTGTTGGATCTCGGACAATATCAGTTGCAGCGTATAGTTATCGTCTACCAAATGGTGGTTCACTATCGCCAGCAAGCATTCACCGCTGCTGCTGTCAGGCTGCACATAAGCGGCAAACAACGGGGCTAGCCGTAAATCCATGCGTATCTGTGCGCGTGCCGTATGCTGCTGTAACTGCGCCAAGGCTACGCTACCCGGTACTGGCTGTAGTTCATGTATCGGCAATTGGGCATGGCGATGGACCACTTGCACGGCTTGCGGCAAGCCCTGCCAAAACACGGCACTGCGTAAAATGTCATGACGGTTGATGACTTGCTGCAACGCCCCCAGAAAACGCTCCAAACGGCTGCGCCCAGAAAAGCGCAATAGCGTACGTTTGAGGTATATGTCTTGGTCTGCCGACAATAGATGGTGGAACAAAATGCCTTGCTGCAAAGGGGCAAGCGGATAAATGTCCTGAATATTGCCGATTCCTTGCGGCACAGCGGCGACTATCAGGTCGATCTCGGCTTGGCTAAGATTAACTAAATCCAACATCTCGGGGTTTAGCGTGGTGCTAGACTCGGCTATGCCGTTGCTAGGCACGGCATTCCCGTCCGCTGTGTCCAATTCAATCGCAGCCGCCATGTCTGCCAACACCGGGGCCGTAAAAATTTTCTGCACATCGACCGTATAGCCTTGTTGCTGCAAGCTTTCCGCCAAGCTAATAGCCAATAATGAATGTCCGCCCAGCTCAAAGAAATTGTCGTTACGCCCCACAGTAGCCGCGCCCAGCAAGCTTTGCCAGAGTTGTGCCAAGGTCTGTTCCTTATGGCCTATCGGGGCTTGGTATGAGGTGTCGGACAATAAGGCGGTTTGGGGTGCGGGCAACGATTGGCGGTCCAGTTTGCCGTTGGCATTGAGCGGCAATGCCGTGAGTTCGACAAACGTATGCGGCACCATATACTCAGGCAACCACGCCAACAAATAGCGGCGCACCTCAGGCCAGGCCAACGTTGTTTCCGCCTTAGGCACACAATACGCCACCAAGCGTGCATCTAGCACACTGACTGCCGCCGCTGTCATGCCCGGATATGCGGCTAGCTTGGCCTCTATCTCTCCTAGCTCAATGCGATACCCGCGTATTTTGACTTGCTGGTCGGTGCGCCCCAAAAACTCAATATTGCCGTCTGCCAAATAACGCGCCCTGTCGCCTGTTTTGTACAGCCGTTGCCCTGTGTGCGCAAACGGGTTGGGGATAAACTTTTCTGCGCTCAGCCGTGCTTGGTGCAAATAACCAATGCTTAAGCCACTGCCACCTATATACAGCTCGCCCGCCACGCCGATAGGCAGCAATTGGCTATAAGCGTCTAGGATATAAAGCTGCACTTGGTCTATCGCTCGCCCTATAGGCAAGATGTCGTAGGCAGCACTGGCATCGGCTGTACTTTGGTACACGCTGCTCCAGACTGTTGCTTCGGTAGGGCCATATTCGTTAAAAAACCTCACCGTAGGCAAAAGCTGGTGATGTTGCGCCGCAAGCGCACGCGGACACGCTTCGCCCGCCACGATCACAGTACGCAAAGACAGCATCAGCGGCACTAGGCTATCGGTGCAAAAAGTTTGGTAAAAACTGGGCAAGGCCAACAGATGGCTGACTTGGTGGCGTGCTATCAATTGCGCCAAGGCGGCAGGTTTGTTAAGGTCTTCTGCTTGCGGCAAACATAAGCGTGCGCCTTGGGTTAAGGGCCAAAATATCCCGGCAACCGAACTGTCAAAGGCAAACGAAGACAACAGCAGAAAGCATTCCAGCGGTTCTTGATAATACTGGCAACGTGCCAGCGTTGAATGGGACAGGCTACGGTGGCTGACCAATACGCCTTTGGGTTGCCCGGTCGAGCCGGAGGTGTAAATGAGATAGGCCACGCTATCTGGCAAGGGCGCAGACACGGGCGCGGTAGTCGGATAATCGCCGTCAATGGCATCTAAGGCCAGGCAATAGCAAGGGCTAAACCTAAATTTGTCCAGCAACGCAGTCTGGGTCAGTAAGCAGCCGATACCAGCATCTTGGATGATGTAGTTCAGGCGTTCTTCGGGTGAGTCTGGATCTAATGGCACATACGCCGCACCCGCTTTCAGCACCGCCAACAAGGCGACAATCAACTCCAACGAACGCACGGCACTGACCCCTACGCGGCTACCTAAGCCCAGCCCTAGTTGCTGTAAGCAATGGGCAAGCTGATTGGCGCGTTGCTCTAACTCAGCATAGCTGAGGGCCTGATCGGCAAAAACCACGGCAATTTTTTCGGGGTGTGCAAAGGCACACGCGGAAAACAGCGTATGCACGCTGGGCAACAAAATCTTATCAGGGCGCTGTAGGCTGGACGGATGATTGCTGTAGCGCAGGATTTGCGCTCGTTCTGCGGCAGCCATCAACGGCAACTGCGCCACAGGCGTGTGCGGGACCAGAGCGGCTGCCGCCAACAAGGTGTCCAAATGCCCTGCCATTCTTGCCACGGTATCGGGATGGAATAAATCGCTGTTGTATTCAATCAGGCCATACAACTGGGCATCGCGCTCTTCAAACAGAAACGTCAAGTCAAATTGCGCAATCGGGTTAGCCAGTGCCAGTAGCCGTGTCTGCAATGACGGCAAGTGCAAGTCGGTGGTGGGGGCGTTTTGTACGGTCAGCAGCACTTGAAATAGCGGCGCATGACGGCTATCGCGCATAGGCTTGACGGCTTCGACCAATTGCGCGTAGGAAACGGCCTGATGGGCTTGATCGTCCAAGGCTTGGGCGCGTATTTGCGCCAATAGCCCAAAAAAAGGCAAATCGCCCTGAACTTGGCTGCGCAAAACCAAAGTGTTGACAAAAAAACCGACCACGCTTTCGGTTTGGGCGTGGCTACGCCCTGCCGTAGTGTAACCGAGCGCAAGGTCTTGGCTTTGCGTATAGCGATACAACAAGGCATTAAGTCCTGCCGCCAACACCATAAACAAGGTGGCATTAGCCTGTTTAGCCAACGCCTTCAGGGCCGCGAGGCTATCGGACGCTAGCCTAAACACATGGTTGTTGCCGCGATAGCGTTGCACCGCCGGACGCGCGTAATCGGTAGGCAACGCCAAAAATGCCGGGGCTAGGGCCCATTTTTGCCGCCAATAATGCAAATGCTGCGCGGTTTCTTCGGCCTGTTGTGGCTGCCGTTGCCAAGCGGCAAAGTCGCCGTATTGGATCTCAAGTTGGGGTAGCACAGGACTTTGCCCAGTGTGGATAGCCGCGTAAATCACGCCAAGTTCTTGCAGCAAAATTCCTACTGACCAACGGTCAGCAACAATGTGATGGACTACCAAGACTAAAATATGCCGCTGCTCCCCTAAGTTGACTAGCATGGCGCGTAGCGGCAGCCCTTGCCCCAAATCAAACGCTAGGCATAAAAAGGCCGCACTGGCCTCGGCAAACGCGGCTTGTTGTGCGCTGTCTGCCAACGCAGTTAAATCCAAGTGCGCAACTTGCAAATGGGGTTGCAAGATCGCCTGTTGCTGGGCAACGCCTTGGGTAACGGCAAAACGGCTATGTAAAATTTCATGCCGTTCCAACAACACCTGCAAACTGTCCTGCAACGCCGTGACATCCAACTCGCCGTACAATTCGATAGCCCCCGAGACGTTGTAAATGGGGTTGTCCGGCTGCAATTGCGCCATAGCCCACAACGGCTCTTGGGCAAACGACAAGGGCGCAACACGGCTGTCGGCACGCCGCGTAATCAACGGCGCAGTCGCTTGGTTTTGCCGTAACAGGGCAATGAGTTGGGCGCGTTTATGGGTTTTGGCTTCTGGCATAACAGGACTCTTAGGGTTAGCGGTTTTCTCGATAGGTTTCTGGCTAAGAGCTAACCGTGTCAATCACTGCTAATCACAATGTCATCTTTACCGTACAGGCGGCGGGCCGTTGCCAAACCTTGCGCCAGACAGGCTTGCACCAGCGTGTTGATTTCCTGCATATACACATCATCCTCTTCCGGTTCTAGGGCCATAAAGTATTGCAGCCACGGTTCACGCCCAATGGCATAGATGTACACATGACGGCAATGCACGGCTTGCAGCAAGCGCAGGGCGGCAACCGCATCACTGCCTTTAGAGCGTCTGGATTGGCATTGTTTGTAGTCGGGCAACTTGGGCAATAACGGCCCATAGACCCACGACAATGGTGCGCCTACGCATTCCATGCCCAACATCACGACATCTATTTCGCCGTGTTCGCGGCACAAGTTGGTGTAAATGTGTGGATCTAGGCAATTGGAATCCGCCGCAAACAACACCTGCTTGTGGTCGGCACGGACGAGGTAGCCTGTTTTGGCAAAAGGCAAATCGTTATGTTCGCCCAAAAACGGCACGGCGGTGATCGCGCCATTGGGTATCGGCACGGTGTCTAAGGCATCAACTTCTTGAACCGTAGCAAACCCCAAAGCCCTCGCCATCTGTACTAAGGACACATCGCCATAAAACAGCCCTGTGGATTTGGGCACTAGCAAACACCCAATTTTGTGCCGCAAGCGCAATAAGCTTTCAAACACAAAATGGTCGTGGTGCGCGTGGGTAATCAGCACATAGTCAATATGTGGCGGCAAGTCTTGAAAACTGTAACGCTCTATGCCACCCCAACTGGGCCGCACGGCAATAAACGGGTCAATTAAAATGGCAACGCCGTTCGTTTCAAGCAATACACACGCATGACCAAAATAGCGTAAGCGTATGCCTGGGCCTTGCCATGCGGGCACAGGTGCGGGTTCGCGTGCGCTTAGCAAGCTCAGCAACAACGGGTCTTGGTCTGGGCTTACACCCAACAGGCGACGGATGGTGTCTAGCGGTTGCGGCGTACTGTCGAGCTTAAACAAGTCATCGAGTTCGGGGCTGGCAAACGGTTTTTGCCAAGTGAAGCTGCTAGCGTCCGGCAAACGCGGCGTACTCATGTAATAGGCGCGGGCGCGGTCGTGGGTTTGGGCAAACAAGCGCAACGCCTGTAAATGCGGCTTGTAATAGCTGCTGTGATAAAACAGGGGTTCAATACAACGCACAATAGGGTGGCTGTGGTAATCGTACAATAATTCCACCCGTCCCTTTAAGGAGTCGGGCAACTGCGCATAATACGGCTCCAGGCTTTGACCGACGGCCTCGCTGTCCAGCATGTTCTGGACTTGGATCAAGTCTTGCGCCAGTTTTAAGTCGTCGCTGTGTTCGCTGTCGATACGCGCCAACAAGTCTTTGACGGCATCTTGCTGGGCCATAGGAATGTTGACAAACGCGCCGCCCAGCAATTTGGGGTTGGCACTGGATTTAAGATGCAGCTCTGGATTTTGCACATAAGAACTTAAGGTTTTTTTCTGATAGTTTAATAAATGCAGGCTATACACCACTGGCGAAAACGTATGCGGCCAAGCCACCCAACTATCGACCAAGGCTTCTACGGCAGTCGTGTCGGCTAAGCAATATAAGGTTTCAGCAGTCATAGAGGGTCTCCTGGTGGGCTGGGTTATTTACTGGATGCACACCTAAGGGCATGTCGTGGACGGCATTATTGACTTGGCTTGCGCTAGGGACAGTTCGTCGTGATACCGTTGGCTTAAAGCTTAACTGCACTTATTCCTCCCCAAAATCAGCCAATTTATCCACCAAGCCCGCAATCGTCGGTGCTTCAAATAAGGTTTTGACGGGTACAGCAATGCCAAACGCCGCTTTTATCCGTCCCGTGACTTGCACGGCAGACAAGGAATGCCCGCCCAAATCAAAAAAATTGTCATAAATGCTGGGGGTGCTGATGCCCAAGACCTCACACCAAATACGCGCTACGGCTTCTTCAGCCTCATCCCTAGGGGCAACCGCTTGTTGTGTTGAGATGCCGGCATAAGCAGGTGGCGGCAATTTTTTTCGGTCTAACTTGCCGCTGGCATTTACGGGAAAGGCATCCAGCACCACATAGGCACTTGGTATCTGCTGGGCCGCCAAATGGCGTGACAAAAGTGTAGGCAATTGGGCACTATTGATGTCGGTTGTGGGTTCGGGCAGTAAATAGGCCACTAAGCGCGGATCGCCCGGCAAGTCTTCGCGGACGACGACCACCGCCGCACGAATACCCGCAATCGCCCGCAAACGTGCTTCAATTTCCCCCAGTTCAATGCGGATACCCCGCAGCTTGACCTGAAAATCATTACGCCCAACATAAACCAAGGCACCATCGGCACGGTAATACGCCAAATCACCCGTCTTATACAAACGCCCGCCCTGGGCATCAAACGGATTAGGGATAAACTTTTCTGCGGTTTTGGCGGGCTGCCGCCAATAGCCTCTCGCCAAACCCACTCCACCGATACACAATTCACCCACCACCCCTATCGGCACAGCATTAAGATGGCGGTCCAACACATAAATCACGGTATTGGCGATAGGCCGCCCTATGGGTGGCACTGTTGAGGTAGCATTAGGTGTACAAGCCCAAGCGGTCACATCCACCGACGCTTCGGTAGGGCCATAGAGATTATGCAAAGGGGCATCGAGTTGTTGGTAATAGCGTTGCACCAGATCAGCGGACAAGGCTTCGCCGCTACAAAAGACCCGCAACAAGGATTTGCAGCTAGCCGCTGCGGGCGTGCCGACAAATGCTTGCAGCATGGACGGGACGAAATGGAGAGTGGTGACAGACTGCGCGGTAATAAGTTTGATTAAGGCTAGGTTGTCTTTATGTTCATCGGGTTGGGCAATCACCAAGCTCGCCCCCACCATCAGCGGCCAAAAAAATTCCCACACCGACACATCAAAACTATAAGGCGTTTTTTGCAGCACCCGGTCTGTGGCTGACAACGGGTACTCTGACTGCATCCACAACAAGCGGTTTAAAATGCCTTGGTGGTCTATCGCCACGCCTTTGGGCTGGCCTGTAGAGCCGGAGGTATAGATGCAATACGCCAAATTGTGGGGATGCAGCACCAAGTCAAGATTAGTGCTGTGGTCATCGCCAAGATCAGCCCATTGCGTGTCTAGGCATAACACCTGGCTAGAGGCATATTGCAGTATGGGCAGCAGTGGCGTATGGGTCAGCAACACACGCGGGGCGATGTCGTTGAGCATAAGTTCCAAACGCGCTGGCGGATAATCCACCGCCAAAGGCACATAAGCCCCACCCGCTTTTAGGATTGCCAGCAAGGCGACAACCAACCTCAGTGAACGCGGTAAGCATAAGGCCACCAACACTTCCGGGCCTACGCCCCTAGCCCTGAGTGCGTGCGCCAATTGGTTGGCCTGGGTGTTCAACTGCGCATAACTGAGCGTTTGCCCAGCAAAAACCAAGGCCAAGGCATCAGGATAGCGTGCTGCGTGTTGCTCGAAGCGTTGATGTATCAACGCGGTTTCAGGATAACGCTGTTGCGTGGCATTCCACGCCGCTATGCGCAGACTTTCGGGCATCGAAACTATCGGTAAGTCCGCGAGCCGCGTGCTAGGCTGGCGCACGACCGCTCGGAATAAACACTGAAAATGCGCGTGCATACGCGTGATGCTTGAACGTTCAAACAAGCCTGTATCGTATTGAAAAGACAGCCATAAGCCGTTATCGCATGGTGCCGCAACCAAGCTGAGGCCAAACTGGGCAGCGAATTCGGGTAGGGCTGTGGAATGGGCTGCCATTAACGGCCAGTCTAGGGCTATGTGTGGGATAGCCAAGGCCAAGGCAGCGGCATCTTGATTGGCATAAGCCCCGCCCTGCATGACAAACATGACTTGGTAAAAAGGCCAGACACCCGCCTGACGTTCGGGTTGCAGTTGTTCAACCAGCAACGGAAACGGATAATCCTGATGCAGCAAAGCAGCATGGACGGTTTCTCGTACTGCCGCCAGATAATCACCAAAGGCTTGTTTGCCCTCAGGCCGCGTGCGTAGGGCAACAGGATTGACAAAATAGCCGACCACATCGGCAAACTGTGAACTAGGCCGCCCAGCGACCGGCGAGCCGACGATTAAATCGCTTAATCCACTGTAGCGGTACAACAAAGTTTTAAATAAGGCCAACAACAACACATACAGCGTAGTCCCTAATTGGACGGCTAATGCAGATAATAACTGGGTTTCTTCCCTGCACATTAAACGGGTTACGCTAGCACCCTGACGGGTGGCTAGGCGGCGGTCTGTCGGTAACGCCAAGGTGGGTATCTCGCCCGCCAATTGCTGTTGCCAATAGTGTTTGGCCTGTTCGGCTTTTGTACTTTGCAGGTAGTGTTGCTGCCAATACAAGTAATCTTCATAGCGGGCCGTTATCGGCGGCAGCACGGCGGTGTGTCCCGAGACTTGGGCGGTATAGGCGATTTTTAGCTCTGCCAACAACAGCCCCAAAGAATGGAAATCGGCAATCAGATGATGGGCGCAAAACAGCATAATGTGGTTGTTTTGGGCAAGGCTGAACACGTTGACCTTAAATAACGGGCCATTGTTTAGGTCTAACGGTTGCCGTAGTGCCACTCGCAATTGGCTCTGCCGCTCGGGTTCGTGCTGGCAATAGCTTTGCGACAAAGCAGGTTCGGTATCTGGGCTAAGCTGTTGTATCGGGGCAAAACCTGCATCTAGTCTAAAGCGCACCCGCAATTGCCCATGCCTGGCCAATAGCTGGCGCAATGCCGCGCGTAAGGCATCAATATCGATATTGGCGCAAAGTGTTAAGGCAATAGGCAAATGATAAATCAGGGTATCAGGCTCTACTTGGCAAACTGTCCATATCGCCTGTTGCCCTAATGACAAGGGCAGATTGGTACAGACAGGCGCAGCCGCCGCGCTAGCTGTATCTGGACTCGGCGATTGTTGCTGCGCCAGAGCCAGTGCCGATGCGGCAATATCGTTTATGCACTGCTCAGCCAGCAACAGCGTGATCGGCAAGTCTATGTTTAGCAAATCATCCACGGCGTATTTTAGTTCGGTGGCTTTTAGCGAACTAATGCCTAAGCTGGCGATAGGCATAGCCAATCCTATGTCTTCTAACGACCAACCCGTCAGGGCCGCCACTTTTGTGCGCACATAGTCCGCTAACAATGCCGTGCTATCGGTGGGTAGTGCTGTCAGTAAGGCAGTGCGCGTTACGTTGTCGGCAGAGCTGAATGCCAGCTCTGTTTGAACTGATGGAGATGCCATGTTATCGATGGCAACCACGTCAAATAATGCCTGTAAGTAGTTTTGCTTACAGCTTGAACGGCGGATTTTGCCGCTGGTGGTTTTCGGCAAAGCCCCTGGTTTTAGGAATACTACAGTGTCTATTTCGGCCTCGCAGTCGTAGGCCACACAGCTGCGGATCGCCGCAAACTCGGCACGAAAATCGGGCTGGTTTAAATAGGCGCGTTTTAATTCCGCCAACAACACCAATTTTTCACCGTCATCATCCGCTATCGAAAACGCTGCCGCGCCACCCGGTTGCAAACAGCTGACGGCAGTTAATGCGGCATGTTCAAGGTCTTGGGGATAGTGGTTGCGTCCACGCAGAATAATCAGGTCTTTTAAGCGCCCTGCCACATACAGTTCGCCTTGGTCGATAAAGCCCAAATCACCTGTACGCAGCCAATAGGTGTGGTGTTCTGTAAAAAAACTAGCCGCTGTGGCCTGGCCTTGGCCCCAATAGCCTTGGGTCACGCTAGGGCCGGCCACTTGAATTTCACCTATCTGCCCTAATGCGCATAGGTGTTGGTTGTCGGGATTGACTATCCTGAGCGTGTGGTCAGCCCCTGGCCTACCACAGGCCACTAATTGTCTGCCGTCAGCGGAAAGACTGGCGCACGCGTAACCCTTAGCCAAAGCGGTCTTGTCAAACGCTTTAACGGTAGGCAAACCGCGATGCTGCGGCCCCGCGACCAACAAAGTGGCCTCTGCCAAACCGTAACATGGATAAAAGGCTTGGGGACGAAAACCACAATCGGCAAAAGCTTCGGTAAAACGTTCTATGCTTGCAGATGACACCGGTTCGGAGCCATTAAAGGCCAACTGCCATGAACTGAGATCCAGTTGGCTACGTTGTTCTGGGGTAATTTTTTGTACGCAATAGTCGTAGGCAAAATTGGGGCCGCCGCTGGTATGGGCCGCGTAATCGGAGATGGCCTGTAGCCAACGCAGGGGCTTTTCCAAAAACGCCAACGGCGGCATAAGCACCGCACGGCTACCCAAGTACAAGGGCTGCATGATATTACCTATCAGCCCCATATCGTGGTAGAGCGGCAACCAGCCGACTACTGTGGTGTGGCTATCATGGGCAAAACTGTCTTTAATGAGTTTTTGGTTAGCCATCAGATTGCCATGACTGACCATCACACCTTTGGGCTGTCCGGTTGAACCTGAGGTATATTGCAAAAACGCCAGGCTATTAAGGCTAAGCGTAGGGGCCTGCCATTGTCCGTCAAGCCCGGCGGGCAAGTGGTCGGTCAACAGCCAGTGCGGTGATCGTTTATCGCTACCTGAAACGCCCAGTAAATCTAGGCTGGCATTGGCGATAGCCTCGGTACTGAGGATGACGGTGGCTAGGCAATCATTAAGCACAGCGAGTACACGCGGTGCGTTGCGCTTATTTTTAGGGGGGTATAAAGGTACGGCGACCAGCCCGGCATACAGGCATGCGAAAAAGGCCGCGATATAATCTAAGCCAGGCGGATACAGCAATACTGCCCGTTCACAGGGTAAGGCCGATGCTTGTAGGTAGGCGGCAATGTGTCTGACCCGCTGATCCAGTTGCGCATAACTGTAATGCGCTGCCTGATGTTCACCATCAAGCAAAAAAGTATAGGCCAACTCGTGGGGTTGTTGCGCAGCGCGTAACCGTAAAATATCGGTTATGTTGATGCCCTCACTGTCTAATGACTTTATCATTATTTATAATCGTAATTAGAAACCTGTGGTTATTTTCGCCAACTCCGACGAACCGATAGCGTGCCAGCAAGGGCAGAGCAAGGCGTATGCCCTGACTCTGCCAATCTTACCAATAGCGTTTATGGGATTACGCAATCAAATGATGAACCAAACTCAACATCCTTACTGCCCGCACCACAAACAAACTTTTTAAGGATCAGTACTTTGCCAGGTTGACCCACTTTCTTTAAGTGAGCAGAAACATAGTAGCCCAAGTAGCCTGTATGAGGGCCTGTGCCGCCTACATCATCCGCATCTGGCGTAAAGCCTGTGGCTTGATAACCAAACTCACCATCTTCAATTTCATTTAGGCCGTCAAAATCGTTAAACACGCCTTCATCAGCTTCAACTAATTTTCCGTTATAGCTTTCAGTTTTTACGGTAATAGGAATCACTGAAATATTAACAGTATCACCTGCTGCACGGTCAAGATTAACCAAATCGATACCTGGGCCTGGATCTTGGTCATATTGGGCAAACACGTCAATACCGTTGGCAACACCTACTTGAGGGGGTTCAATAGTGCTGCCTATACCGATAATATATTGTCCAAAAGCCCTAAATTCATGCGCTTGCGCTGTTTGGGCCGCCAGTAAAGCCATACCTACAAACAAACCTGTCTTTACTGTGGATTTCATCATTTTTTTCATAGTTAAACTCCATTGCTTAATCATAAAAATTAATTTAACAGCTTAAAAAAAACCGCAAGGCAATCTTATTGGGCTGTTGAAGTGATTAGGGCAAAAACGCCCCATGCCCAGAGATCATTGGCACACAAACTCCCCGTAGCAACGCAATAAAAGCAGCTTATATGCCAAAATTTATAACTGTGAAAAATTACCACTAATTTGGCTATTAAATTGATATTACTTGGGTATTTTTTTAAACCATCAATAATCTTGGCATGTCGGCTGAAAATGTCGCGGCCTAAAATCGAAATATATAAGCTGCACTTTGGGCTATTTAAGTAAAAATAGGGTATATGACACATTTTATATTTGTTTTAAACTAATATAAAACTAATACTAACAATGATTTACTAACTGGAGTATGGGATTTGAAGGCTAGGCTGTGGCAAATGACACACTACATAGGTCAATTGCCTCAAAGATTGCAGCCGGGCAACAACGGCGATAGGATAGGCATAACACCCGCAACAGTAGCCACGCAAAATACGACCGTGGTTTTGGCAACACAGCCTCCGACAGGTGACTGGCTATGCTAAAATAATCGTAACTATTCAGCATCCGGGGCACAATAGCCGTTCGCTGAGCACAACAGCCGTTCGCTGAGCACAACAGCCGTTCGCTGAGCGGAGTCGAAGCGAACAAACCGGCTTCGACTCCGCTCAGCCTACGGTAAATTTGACTTATTAGAAGTCGCTCTGAATAGTTACAAATAATCAATTTAACCCAACCTAAAGTACAGCAATGAGCATAAAGTCGGACAAGTGGATACGCCGCATGGCAGAACAACACGGCATGATAGAGCCGTTTGAAAGCGGTCAGGTCAGGGATTCGGAACAAGGGCGCGTTATTTCTTACGGCACCTCCAGCTACGGTTACGATGTGCGGTGTTCTGATGAGTTTAAGATTTTTACCAACATCAATTCGGCGATAGTCGATCCGAAAAATTTTGATCCCAGCAGTTTTGTGGATGTAAAGTCGGATGTGTGCATCATTCCGCCCAATTCATTTGCATTGGCGCGCACGGTGGAATTTTTTCGGATTCCGCGCGATGTGTTAGTGGTGTGTTTGGGGAAATCGACGTATGCGCGTTGCGGCATTATCGTGAATGTAACGCCGTTAGAGCCAGAATGGGAAGGCCATGTGACGCTGGAGTTTTCTAACACCACCACCCTGCCCGCCAAAATTTACGCCAATGAAGGGGTGGCGCAAATGCTGTTTTTTGGCGGGGATGATGTGTGCGAAACGTCTTATAAGGATAGGGGCGGCAAATATCAGGGGCAGACTGGCGTCACCTTACCCAAAGCCTAATGGGTTTAGGGCAGTTCGACGGGTGCGGGCAGTTGCACAAAAAAGCCCTGCTCTTGTAGGCTAGCCAGCACTTTGGCGGACTCTTCCCGCGCCAGTTTTCGTTCGGATGTCAGTTCCAGTTCCATGACAAATTCTAGTTTGCCTAGGCTGCCCATCAGTGCCGACGGCACTTTTGAAAAATCATCCTTGTGGGTGATGTACAAATAAAGATAGTCTTTTTTCACGCTTTTATAGATGTAACACTGCATAAGTTTGGGTATCGATGAATCAAAACTGCTATTTTAACGAGTTTTGTTTAGAATGCGGCATTGTTAATTTTACCCAGACCCGCTATGTCCCAATCCCTGTTTAAACCCTCCCATTATTACCAATCCGCCTGCCTGTTTGAAGCCGCCCTGAGTGGCGTGGCACTGGTGCTGGCTTGGTTAGCCGACATTAATCCCTTCGCCCAGCTACATTTTGCCGAAATGGCTTTAGTGTATGGTTTTTTCGGCACTATCCCGCTGTTCTTGATGTTTTTGGGCTTAGAGCATTTGCAAAAGCCCTCAGTGCAAGACATTAAAAAATTACTGATGAATTCTTTAGGTGCTGCCTTACACCGCTACCATTGGTCGGATTTGCTGTTGTTGGCGGTGATTGCGGGTTTTTCTGAAGAGCTGCTGTTCCGTGGCGTCATCCAACCGTGGATGGAATCCGCTTGGGGCATGAGCCCAGGTTTACTCGTCAGCAACCTGTTGTTTGGCCTCGTCCATGCCGTTACGCCGTTGTATGCGGTATTGGCGACTTTGGTGGGCCTGTATTTAAGCTTGTCTTTAGATTATGGCGGCGAACGGAATTTGCTTACCCCCATCATTATCCACAGCTTGTACGATTTTCTGGCGTTTGTGGCCTTAATGCGCCTGTACCGTAACAGTTTGCAAACCTCTTAGTTATAACGGCAGACCTGCGAGGTTTTATAAACCTCGCAGGTCTATCCTGCCACTATTGAGAAGTTACCCTCTAAAGCCCAGCTTAAGGGCCATTGACTATTTAGGATTTTTATATATGAGTCATGATTTGTTTGTTTACGACACCGAACGTTTGCACAGCCTAACCGATGCCGATACCGTCAAACAGGGCTTGGCCTATTTTTCGCAAAACCGCGTGTTTGCCTTGGATATGCAAGACCAGCTGTTGACGGCGCAAGTGGAAGATGCCGAGTTTAACCAGCCGTTTTGGGTAGAACTGAACATAAGTCCAGAGCAGGATTTACAGGCCCGTTGTGATTGCGGCGCAGAAACCGTGTGCAGACATGCCGTGGCGGCGTTATACAGCTATGCCAGCGAATGTGCTGACAATGACGGCAATCTGTTGGGCAGCGCGGTTGACGAGGCAATCTTAGAACGCATTAAAAAAGGCCGTAACGAAGTCAATGTCAAATTGCTCAGCGGTAATTTAGGTTTTGGCATTTGGCAAGCCACCTCGATTATTTCGGCAACCCACACCAAAAAATCCTATCAGGTGCAAATACGCTCTTTAGACCAACGCCTAAACTATTGCACTTGCCCCGATTTGGCGACTAACCGTTTAGGTACTTGCAAGCATATCGAAGCGGTGTTGCATTACGCCAAAAACAAACCTGATTATGCGCAGTTAAAAGCCGCTGGCTGCCCCGTGTCGTTTGTGTATTTGGCGTGGGAATCAGCGACGCGCCCCTTATTGCGCTTATACCAAGCCACTACTATGAGTACCGATTTGGCGCTGTTATTGGCCCAGTTTTTTAATCCCGACGGGATTTTTACCGGACGCTTGCCCGAAGATTTTTTTCGCCTTAGCGAACAGGTATTAGGGCGTGATGATTTTTTTGTCGGCGATGATGCCGCCCATTATGCGCATCAACTGGCGGAAGATGCGGCACATGCCGTGCGTGCCACCCAAATTAGCCAGTCGATTATGCGCACCAATGGCGTGCTGCCTGGCATTAAGGCCCGCTTGTTTCCGTACCAATGTGAAGGCGTGGCGTTTTTGGCAGCGCGCGGACGAGCCTTGCTGGCGGATGACATGGGCTTGGGGAAAACCTTGCAAGCCTTGTGCGCCGCAGTGTGGTTGGCAGAACACGCGGGCGTCAAAAAAGTGTTGGTGGTTTGCCCTGCATCGCTAAAACACCAATGGGCGCGGGAAATTGAAAAATTTACCGCCTACAACGCCCAAATTATCGAAGGTGCAGCCGAAAACCGTGGCGTGCAATACCGCGCCGATGCGCTGTTTTTTATCGTCAATTATGAACTGACCGTGCGTGACCTAAGCGTCATCAGCGAAACCCTAAAACCCGACTTGTTGATTTTGGACGAGGCGCAGCGCATTAAAAATTGGCGCACCAAGATTGCCTCAACCATTAAATTAATCCCTAGCCGTTATGTGTTTGTGCTCAGCGGCACACCGCTGGAAAATCGGCTAGAGGATTTGTACAGCTTGTTGCAGGTGGTTGATGCCCGGGTATTGGGGCCCTTATGGCGGTGTTTATTGGAGTTTCATGTCACCGATGAGCGGGGCAAAGTCATCGGCTACCGCAATTTGTCGGAATTACGGCGGCGCATTGCGCCCGTGATGTTGCGGCGCAACCGCAGTTTGGTCAGCGACCAATTGCCCGAACGTACCGAAGTGCGCATGGATATTCCGCTGGATAAAGTGCAGCGCGAATTGCACGATTCAGCCCTGTCGGCGGCAGGATTGATTGCGCAAATCAGCAAACGCAGGCCCTTAACACCCGGCGAACAGCACCGTTTGATGTCGGCATTGCAACAGGCACGCATGGCCTGTAATGCCGCAGGTTTGGTCGATAAACACAGCCAAGGCTCGCCCAAACTCGACGAGTTGGCGCGGCTGTTGGAGGAATTGTGCCTGCAAAGCAACCGTAAGGTGGTGATTTTTTCGCAATGGGAACTCATGACGCAAATGGTGGAAACCTTGGTGCGGGACATGGGCTTGGGGTGTGTGCGCCTACATGGCGGCGTACCTAGCCCTAAGCGCGGGCAATTATTGGATAAATTCCAGCAAGATGCGGCGGTACAGGTGTTTATTGCCACCGACGCGGGCGGCGTGGGCCTGAATTTGCAAGCCGCAACCGTGTTGATTAATCTGGATATGCCGTGGAATCCGGCGGTGTTGGACCAACGCATCGCCCGCATCCACCGTTTGGGGCAAAAACACAATGTGCAGATTTTTTTGTTGCTGGCAGAAGATGCCTACGAACAGCAAGTGGCTAAATTAGTAAAAGGCAAGCGCGACTTGTTTGACAATGTAGTCAGTTCAGAAGCCTCGGAAGATGTCGTCGGCGTGTCCAAAAAAATGTTACAAACCTTGGTCGATAACTTGGCGGGTGATACCGACGACACCCCAGCATCCACAATCCCAGAACCGATTGCTGTGCAAGCGCAGCCGTCAGCGGCAAGCACTGCCGTCACAACCCAAGCCGCTAGCAGCGATGACCACGACGCGGACAATGCCGTCCGGGAATTGCTGGTCGGGTTACAACAGGTTTATGGCGACCGTATTGTGCGCATTATGGGCGCAGGTGGCGGCTTGTTGGTGTTACTCAGCCCTTACGAAAACCGCGATGAAGAGCGTGTGCAGCAATGGGCAAACGCGCCTATTCCGGTAGAAGTGATAGCAGCCAGCACTTGGGGCCGTTTGCAACGCTTGGGGGCCGTCACGGCGGAAGCCAGCACGCGGGTATGGTTTGAGCCGGAACAGACGGCAACACCTACCGTCAATCCGCTATTTGCAGTCGCAAAAGCCAAATTGCGTTCGGCAGAAATGCTGTTGGAGCAGCAGCTTAGCGCAGGGGTGATGGATTTGCTTGCGGCCTCGTTATTGGCAGTTGCCGCCGCCAAAGCGGGTTTGAAGCAAGAACCCAGCCGTGAAACAGCAATCCTGTGGCTATATAACGAGGCATTGCCGCAGCAATGGCTCAACACCGACCAAGTCGCAGCCATAGTACGCGCCCTATCGCTTAGCCAACATCAGGATTTGCCTAAGGCATTGCTGGAACAAGTGTTAGCGGATGCGCGGTTGTTGTGTTATTCGGAAGGTGATTAGGATGTGTAGGTTACGCCACACTGGGGCTGTTGACGCACAAGAGACGTTAAAGTATTCCGAAATTAGCTAACAACAACTACCAATCAATGGCTTGCAGCATATTATCCGCTGCATTTAATGTATTGGGTTACGGCTATATACCTCACACGGTCAAGTTTGCGGATTTTATGCTCTTGGCGAAGCACTGGTACGAGCTGCCTGAAGCGTTACATTTTCCGCAAACTTGACCGCGCATAGTATAGCTCGGCTTACCATCGTTTGGTCTTGGTATGGTTGTTCCCTTCGGCTACGCTCAGGGAGCGCGGCTACGCTCAGGGAACGCGGCTACGCTCAGGGAACGCGGCTACGCTCAGGGAACGCGGCTACGCTCAGGGAACGGTTCGGGCGTTCGTTGTAAAGGTTTCGGCTAAACGCAACCCGTTGGCTGAGCGTAGCCGAAGCACGTTGGCTGAGCGTAGCCGAAACCCGTTGGCTGAGCGTAGCCGAAGCCCGTTGGCTGAGCGTAGCCGAAGCCCGTTGGCTGAGCGTAGCCGAAGCCCGTTGGCTGAACGTAGCCGAAGCCCGTTGGCTGAGCGTAGCCGAAGCCCGTTGGCTGAGCGTAGCCGAAGCCCGTTGGCTGAGCGTAGCCGAAGCCCGTTGGCTGAGCGTAGCCGAAGCCCGTTGGCTGAGCGTAGCCGAAGCCTTTTCCGCAAACTTGACCGCGCACACTATAACCTAATCCGACTTACCCAACTGATCGCCAGCCGCCTTAAACCGCGCCTTGCTCAAGGCACTTTCGCGCCCATGATCGACTATCGGCGCAGGATAAGCACACTGCACTTGTCGGGTTTCCCAGTGGTGGATAATATCGGGGCTGAAACCCCTTAATTCGGGTAGCCAACGATAGATATACCCACATTGCGGATCGAATTTTTGTTGTTGCCGCCACGGGTTGAAGATCCTGAAATAGGGCTGGGCATCACAGCCTGTTGAAGCGGCCCACTGCCAATTGCCGTTGTTGACTGCCGGATCGTAATCCACCAAATGTTGGGCAAAATAGCGTTCGCCCCACCGCCAACTGACGTGCAAATCCTTCACCAAAAACGATGCCGTAATCATGCGCAGCCGATTGTGCATAAAGCCTGTCGCATTCAGTTCGCGCATTCCGGCATCTACAATCGGAAAGCCCGTCATGCCGCTACTCCACGCCTGAAAATAATCCATACGATTATCCCAAGACAAAAGCGCATATTTGTCCAAAAACGGCTGCCCAAACACCTTAGGGAAATAAAAGCCAATATGGGTAAAAAAATCGCGCCAATACAATTGCCGCAGCAAAGCATGATCGCTGCCCAAGTGCTGGCGGATCGCATGATAAGCCTCGCGCACCGAGCAAGTGCCAAACTTTAGGTGCGCCGACAATTGGCTAGTCGCGGACAACGCGGGCACATCGCGCGTGGTTTGGTAATCGGACAGCATCGGCAAGCTTTGCAACAGTGCCAAGGCCGCACTGCGCCCGCCCTGTAAGCCCTCACGTTCTGCCACATCCGCCAAAGTGGCTAGCTCTAAGTCCGCAGCGACCACAGGCGGCAAAAACTGCCGTCCTGCTAAGGGCGCGGGCAAAGCCACAGGCCGACGCTGGGCATTGTGGTAATACGGCGTAAACACTTGATAGGGCGTGTGGTCTGGTTTAAGCGCTTGTTCTGGCTCGACCAGCAAGGTATCGGACAGGCTATAAAAGTCTATGCCCAATTCGGCGCACACTTGGGCAATCGCCTCATCACGGCGGCGGCTAAACGGGGTGTAATCGCGGTTGACATACACGGCGCCTAACGGCTGTTGCGTGTGCAAACTGCGCAACACCGCTTCGGGCAAGCCCGTATACAAGGCCAAAGCACCGCCTACTGCGTGCAATTGCTGTTGCAAATCGGCGAGGGACTGCATCATAAAATGCAGCGCGGGCTGGCTTTGGTAAGGATGTTTCTGGATTTGTCGGGGATCAAAAATAAAACACGGCAAGACCTGTTGCGATGCCCGCATAGCGGCATTCAGCGCAGTGTTATCCTCGACGCGCAAATCCCTGCGGAAAATAACCACACTGCGCTGATAGCGGCGCGTCATTCGACCACACGCGCTTTTTGCAGTTGGCTACGCAAAGATTCCAAGCGTTTGCGGTTGACGCCAAAATCGCTATGCCCGGTGCGCGAAGCCGAGCGGACATGGATCAGGCCCTGATCTGAGTCTAACAAGATGTTGATGTCATCGACAAACTGAAACACCAAACTCGTGGCTTCGGCATGGAGTGTGCCATTACTTTCATGCGTAAGCACCACACGGCTTTGCTGTTTGAGCGTGTCTTTTAACACTTGCCAAGCGGCGTTGGGGTTGCCGCGTATTTTAAAAGGGGCAATATAATGCAATTCATCGAGTGCTTGGCTAGACACGCAGTTGGGGCTGTCACGGCAGACAGGCAAGGATTTTCCGGCAGTGGAATGGGCGGAATTAACCCCACCCAACGCCATAAAAAGGATGTAAAAAAGAATTTTAAAAGTCATAGCAACATCAACACATCTAAACTAAAAGGTTTAGCCAATTTCACATAAAATTTAGAAGTGTCAACCAAGAACAGGGGTTTCAGCCCTGTAGGCCGTTTGGACGCAAGTGAAAACCACTGTTTTAGGCCGATTGGCCTTTTCGCAATCGCTTAAAACGGCTTATTCCGGCCTATAAGGCTAGTTTTCTGGACTTCATTGCCAACCCGGCAACGTCTAAAGCCGTTGCACTCCAGCAGCAATTGCTTAACGGGTGGCAGATACGCTTCTCAGCCATTTCTAGGCAAGCCTTTAAGCAACCAGGCTATAAAATTCTCGCGGTTACGCGAACAAATCACCACTTTGCCTTTGCCTGAAAACTTTAACACCATGCCTTCGCCGCTGGTCACACTATTGACCAACTGCCCTAACAGGCCACTCGATTGTTGGGTCGTGACCGAAATTTCATGGTGCAATTGGCTGTCCCAAGCCACAACATGGGCGTTGTCGATAATAATGTCTTTACCCGGCTCCACATCCAGCACAAAACTAGAGCCAAAACCCGACACTGCCAACTTGCCAAACCCCGTCGCCTCGCATATAAAAAACCCGCCTGTTTGCCCAAACACCGCCGTACCCAAACTTTGCGTGCGCACATTCAGGCTTACCCCGCTTTCGGCGGCAACAAATGCGCCATCGGTGATTTTGTAACTGGTCGTGCCTACTTCCAACACCTGTATCGCCCCGGGTAATGTCGGTGACAACAAACAATCGCCGTCACCGCGCACGGCTTCGATATGTTGCTGAAAAAATGACTCGCCATTGGCAAATCGGCGCATTAAGGCACTGCCCAATCCGCCTGTCATTTTGCCTTTTAGTTCTAAAGCACTCTCCATCATGACCATTGCATTGGATTCGCAATAAATTTTTTCGCCGCGTAATAAACTGATATGT
>JABFST010000459.1 GCA_013140465.1 Methylococcaceae bacterium | reverse complement strand
AACATGCTCTACGAAGGCGCTATTTTAGCGGTCCTGGTCGTCTGGTGGTTTCTGCGGGATTGGCGCGCGACACTAATAGCTGCCGTCGCTTTGCCTTTGTCGGTCATCCCAACATTTCTTGGCATGAACTACTTTGGCTTTACCCTTAATACCGTCACTTTATTGTCGCTTGCTTTAGTAATAGGCATTTTGGTGGATGATGCCATTGTTGAAATTGAGAATATTGCCCGCCACATCCGCATGGGCAAAACACCTATGCAAGCTTCTCTGGAAGCGGCTGACGAAATTGGCTTGGCTGTCATTGCCACGACTTTCGCATTAGTCGCGGTATTTTTGCCTACCGCTTTTATGGGCGGCATTCCGGGTAAATTTTTTAAGCAATTCGGCTGGACAGCCGTTTTGGCTATCCTAGCGTCCTTATTGGTTGCACGCCTGCTCACGCCAATGATGGCCGCTTATTTAATAAAGCAACCTAAACATTCAGAAACCCAAGACAGTTGGATCATGCGGCACTATATGCAGACCATGCAATGGTGTTTACGCAACCGGCTGCTCACAGTAATAGCCACCGCCGCTTTTTTCGTCGGCTCCATTAGTTTAATTGGACTCTTGCCGACTGGTTTCGTACCTACCGCCGACCGTGCGCAAACCCAAATTAACTTGGAGCTGCCGCCCGGCACCACCTTGCAAGAAACCTTGGCAATGGCAGAATCAACGCGGCTAGCCGCACAAAACGCCCCACACATCAAATCGGTATTTAGCTCCGTAGGTGGCGGTTCCAGTGGCGACACTTTCGCACCGGGTGCGGCAGTTGAAGTTCGGCGTGCATTATTAACCCTTAGCCTGAGCCACCGCCGCGACCGCCGCGAATCCATCAAAGAAATTGAAAGCCAAATCCGCAACCAACTTGCTGTGTTGCCCGGCGTTCGGTTTCAGGTCGGGCCGCCTGACAACGGCGGAAAAATGCAAATCGTTTTGCGCAGTGACGACCCATTAGCCCTACTTGAAGCCGCACACGCCACCGAACGGGATTTGCGCACACTTAAAGGCATTGGTGGCATCACTTCAAGCGCCAGCTTGGTGCGCCCTGAAATTATTGTCCGCCCTAATTTTGCCAAAGCCGCTGACCTAGGCGTAACCGCATACACTATCGGTGAAATTGTCCGTGTTGCTACGGCAGGTGACTACGACATCAATTTGCCCAAACTAAACCTTAGCGAAAGGCAAGTGCCTATCCGCATCAAATTCCCCAACATCGAGCGCAGCAACTTGGATGCTTTCGCCCATCTGGCAGTACAAGGCAAAAACGGCCCCATCCTGCTGACCAATGTCGCTGATATTGACATTAAATCTGGCCCGGCACAAATCGACCGCCTAGACCGTAGCCGCAATGTCAAGCTTGATGTAGAACTGGGCTCACGCAGCTTAGGTGAGCTTTATAAAGAGGCGCTGCTGTTGCCCTCGCTTAAAAACCTGCCCCCTGCCGTCAAAATTGTTGAACTCGGCGATACCCAAGAAATGCAGGAACTTTTTGCCAGTTTTGGCATCGCCATGGGCATCGGCATACTCTGCATTTATGGCGTGCTAGTGTTGTTATTTAAAGATTTTATGCAGCCCATCACTATTTTGGCTGCCCTGCCCTTATCAATAGGCGGTGCTGTTGTGGCATTGCTGCTCAGCAATAGCGCACTGTCCATGCCCTCAATGATAGGCATGATTATGCTGATGGGCGTCGTCACAAAAAACTCTATACTATTGGTCGAATACGCCATTGTTGCGCGCCACCAAGGCATGGACCGCTTTGCAGCCTTAGTCGATGCCTGCCACAAACGCAGCCGGCCCATTGTAATGACGACCATAGCAATGGTTGCCGGCATGTTACCTTTAGCCTTAGGTTTCGGCGTAGACCCCAGCTTTCAACTGCCCATGTCGATGACTGTCATTGGCGGACTGATTGCTTCAACTATACTCAGCTTGTTGATTGTCCCCGTCGTGTTTTCCTATGTAGACGACACCAAGCAATATCTCCGGCACAAACTTGTTAGGCCAGCCAAGAAATCAAACGACAACTGACGGTAACAAACCATAACTTAACAATAAACATTGCCGACAACTTTTTTAACCACTAAAGCCATTATTATAGGAATGCTTTTATGCACGACACATTGTTAAACAAAAAATCCGATTGCATTGTTGTCGGCACAGGTATGGGAGGGGCAACCATAGGCTACTCACTTGCTTTGGCGGGCGCAAAAGTGTTGTTCTTAGAAAAAGGCCGGTCTAGCTTAAAAACCGATAGCTGGCCCGGACAATATGCGGAAACCAATGCCCGCATACACAAAAATTCAGGCTGGCATGACACCCTACAAAGAAGTGGCAGATACCATACGCCAATTTATGATATATCCTCCGGGCACCCCAAAGCGTTCATGCCGTTCATGGGCATGGGTACGGGTGGCAGCAGTGCCTTATATGGCGCAATCCTCGAACGCTTCCACCCCGACGACTACACGCCAGGAAAATATTATCCCAAGTGCCATGAAAATATTTCAGTCCCGCAACGCTGGCCTATCTCGTATCAAGAAATAGAGCCTTACTATCAACAGGCCGAGTTGCTCTATGGCGTAGCGCCACAATCACAACAACCAGTAACCGGACTGTCAGCCGCCAACACCTTTGCTTGGAGCCATCTACAAAAAAACGGCCACCACCCATATCTATTGCCTACCGCAACAGAAGGGTTGGCGGGTTGCAAAGACAATTGCCAGAGCTTTCTTTGTGCCAGAGGCTGCAAAAATGATAGTGTAAAATCTGCACTTGTCCCGGCAATAGAAAAACATCAGGCTGAGCTGCTAGACCAATGTGAAGTGCTGGACTTAATTGTCAAAAACCAGCGTGTGGTTGGTGTTGTTTGCAAGACAGCCACTGGCGAACACCAGCTTATGGCAGATAGAGTCATTCTTGCCGCAGGTGCCTTAGCAAGTCCCGCCATATTGCTCAAGGCCAATGGCTTGGCAAATAGCAGCGGCCTAGTAGGGGCTTATTTAATGCGGCATTTCGTTGATTTGTTTGCGGTTAAAATACCAAAAACCCAAATGGCGACCGAAAGCCAAAAGCAAATTGGCTTTAACGATTTTTACCTAACGGAACAGGGCAAGCTGGGAACAGTACAGTCTTTTGGCACTATGCCCCCGATTGAAGTCGTCATCGAAGAATTAAAATCGACACTGCCATTTGGGTTAGGCCGCCCAGTAAGCCAAATGATGACACTGCTGTCACCCCTCGTTGCCAAAGGTTATGCCGCCTTTTTAAGCGACAAGTTATTTTTTGCCAGTATCGTGGAGGATTTACCAAACCGCCATAACCGGGTAAGCCACCATAACGGGCGCACTGAAATAAGCTACACGCTAACTGCCGACGACCATGCCCGCATAAACACCATGCGGCAGAAAGTGTTGGCTGCTTTTAACCCATTATCTGTAACCATTATGCAGCAAGCCGGCAATAACCAACGCCTGGCCCATGCGTGTGGCACCTGCCGTTTTGGCGACGACCCAAAAACATCGGTACTCAACCGCTATAATAAAACCCACGATATCGACAACCTATTTGTCGTTGACGCTTCATTTTTTCCAACCAGCGGCGGCATTAACCCGTCACTGACCATTGCCGCCAACGCGTTGCGTGTTGCCGACGCCATCACCCAAGGAGTTGCTTAATTTAGGCCGTTATAAAATCCCGTAAAACTTTGCCCACTGATAGCCACGGCTTTTTTATAAACGCCGCCCACTCACCCCCTTAGGAGAACGCCATGTACAGTTGTAATCTTTGTGCATATACCACCGATACGCCCAATGCAGATGATCTGGGCAGCATCAAAGGTAACACCGAAAAATACCTTAACCGCTCATTTTCGCTTTGGCGTTGCCCTGAATGTAAAACCATCCATAGCCTTGAGCCCGTCGATTTCGCCGAAATCTATGCCGATTACCCGCTAAACCATACCCGGACACTGGATGTCTATGCGCGCCGCACCTTAAGCAACTTGCTTAAACGCCTAAACCAAGGCGGGCTAAAAAAGTCCGCCAGTATTTTAGATTATGGCTGTGGCAATGGGATTTTTGTCGAATTCTTAAAACAGCAAGGTTACGCCAACGTCGTCGGCTTTGATCCTTATGTCGAACAGTTCAAACAACAGCCATCCCAGCAGTTTGATGTAGTTGTTTTAAACGACGTGCTAGAACATGTAGAAGATCCCGGCGCATTGCTTGACGCAGCCGCACGGCTAGTACGCAAAGGCGGTTTGCTATATGGGGGGACCGCTGATTCTGGGGGGGTAGCATCAATGAAGCAGTTAGCCAAACACATGCTCCGCTTACACCAACCATTCCACCGAAAAATTTTCACCCAACAAAAGTTACGCGAATTGGGGCATGTACGCGGCTATACAGAATTGGCATCCTATCGGCGTTCGTATATGGACACGTTGTACCCTTTTGGCAATTACCGTTTTTTAGACGAATTTAGCGCGGCATTGGGATATAACATGGATCTGGCATTAAAACCAGAATCAGCCGCTATTGTGGGGAAAAAACCCTATTTACTGTTTTACGCATTCTTTGGTTATTTTTTCCCGTCCGCTGATGAGCCTGCGGTGTTGTGGAAAATTAACAGCTAAACTGCGCAGTAAGATAGCCCATTAAAAATCCGTTTGGGGCAAGAACAGCGCAAACGGGTAACGGCTACCCTCCGTCAGCAATTCTTATTATGGCCCTATGAGCTGTCATTTCGGCATGGATGCCGGACTCGTTAAAGCGCATAGCGAATCTAGTGCCGCCGACGGTCGCTTAGCTAAGCTGTAAGTGCTTGATTTAGCATTGCCGTCATAGTGAACGCTCACATCCATGTGGCTGGATACTGGCATCCATGCCAGTATGACGGGCGAATTAAACGCAGTGGTGTCATAATGAGAATTACTGACCATCCGCTCAAACAAAGATTAGGTATACTTGTTCACCTCCCCTAACCCCTCCTTTTTAATGAGGGGAACTGAATGTTTACAAGTAGGTCTTCTGTAACCGCTCCTAAATCAAATGGCTTAGCTACAAACCTCGCCAGCACAAAACCTACCCATTAAGCCAGTAAGCTTTTTCGCCAAATCCAAGGCAAAAAAAAGGGAGCTTTTAGCTCCCTTTTGTATCAGGCATAAGCGGTTATTAAGCGCTTTTTTTGCGGCGCACTAAACCCATACCTAAAACACCTAAACCTAACAAGGCTAAGGCATCTGGCTCTGGGGCAGTATTTAACTTTTGGCTGCCATCGTTTTGGAAAAGAAAGTCGCATGGTGCGGTTCCGCCAGGTGCGCCATCGCAATTCGCATCACCATTAAGTGTTGCAAGGCGTTCGTTAGGCGCAGTGCTGCCACCCACATGTTGTGAAGGGTCTGTTTGGTTAAAAGGTGTTTTAGCGTTTGAATCTAAGATTGATAATGCTGAAAACCCAGAAATATCAAGGCCGCTAAAGAAATTTCTTTGCACGTTTTGTTGGGCTAAATCGATAATTACAGTGTTAGAGCCACTGCCAGTATACGATTTTTTACCACCCCAGTTATCGGTACCATTTTTATCCATCAAGCCAGGGGCGACGAAAGATACTTGAAAGTTACCTGTAGTTAATTGCGAACCACCATCATCGGCGACAACAGTACCTGCCAAGATTAACTGACCGTCATCATAACCAGTTCCCGCTAAAGCATTTGCAAAAGTGGCGTTGTTGCTATCGTAATAAACAGCGAAAAAATTTACGGGATTGTTAGAATCAAACGCAAATTGCCCCTGTGAGCCAGCAAAAGGACCAGTTGGTATGTTAGAAGTCTGTACGCCAATTTCACCAAAACCAAGTACATAAGTGATTTCGTAGTTTGATCCTAAGTTACTATCACTAATGGTGCCATTGCCAGTATCCAAATAAGACGACAATGACGCTTGGCTATAAACTGTAAAGTGAGTCTCATTACCAGATGTCACAAGAGGTAATGGTAATGAACCGACACTTAATGCACTGCCAGGAGCCCAATCAAAGCCGCCAACATTATTGATAGTGCCA
>JABFST010000192.1 GCA_013140465.1 Methylococcaceae bacterium | reverse complement strand
ACCCTACACAACCCAACTCAAAATTATGAACACATCCCACTGGAAAATCCATCCCAAAGACGTTTTAAACGCAGGCCCTGTCATGCCCGTTATGGTCATCCAAAACCTCGACGACGCAGTACCCTTGGCGAAAGCCTTGGTGGCTGGCGGTATCCGCGTGCTGGAAATCACTTTGCGCACCCCGATTGCTTTAGACGCTATCCGCCTGATTAGCCAAGAAGTCAAAGAGGCCATCGTCGGTGCAGGCACTATCACCACACCCGAACAACTGCAAGCCGCCGAAGATGCAGGTGCGGTATTTGCGATCAGCCCCGGTTTAACGCCTAAGCTGTTAGCCGCTGCTACAGCGGGCAATATTGCTTTGATTCCTGGCGTTGCTACCTTGTCCGAATTGATGATGGGCATGGAATATGGTTTAGACCATTTCAAATTTTTCCCTGCTGAAGCGGCAGGGGGCATCCCGATGTTAAAAGCCATCGCCGGGCCTATCCCGCAAGTGACGTTTTGCCCAACAGGCGGCATTTCCCCAGAAAACTACAACGCCTATTTGGCCTTAAGCAATGTCGCCTGTGTTGGCGGTTCGTGGCTGGCCCCAGCCGATGCGGTAAAGGCCAAAAATTGGGATAAAGTCACTGAATTGGCGGCTCTTGCAATTGCCAATGTCAACAAAAGCTAAACAACCGTTGGTCCGCTGTTAAACTCACCGAGATAAAACCATGACCCAGCACTGCACCCTTACCTTAAACGGCAACGCCGATCCTTTAGTTGAGCTGCCTGTGTTATCAGGCACTATAGGCCCTGATGTCATTGATATTCAAACCCTCTACAACAAGACCGGACGGTTTACTTATGACCCGGGCTTTACCTCCACCGCCAGTTGCAGTTCCAGCATCACTTATATTGATGGCGAAGCGGGGGTGCTGCTGTATCGTGGTTATCCTATCGAACAGTTGGCGGAAAAATGTACGTTTTTGGAAGTGTGCTATTTGTTGCTGAACGGCGAATTGCCGGATAAAGCGCAAATGCACACCTTTGAAAACACGATTACCATGCACACAATGGTGCATGACCAACTCACCAATTTCTTTAAAGGCTTCCGCCGCGATGCTCACCCGATGGCGATTATGGTGGCGGTGGTCGGGGCCTTGTCGGCGTTTTATCATGATGCGCTGGATATAAAATCCAAACAAGACCGCGACATCAGCGCCATCCGCTTGCTGGCCAAAGTGCCGACCATCGTGGCGATGTGCCATAAATACAGTACTGGCTTGCCGTTTATGTACCCACAAAACAAGCTCAGTTATGTGGAAAACTTTATGCGTATGATGCTAGCAACGCCGTGTGACGAGTTTATCCCCAACCCCGTGCTAGTACGCGCCTTAGACCGCATCTTAATCCTGCACGCCGATCATGAACAAAACGCCTCCACCTCTACGGTGCGCTTATCGGGTTCTAGCGGCGCTAATCCCTATGCCTGCGTCACGGCGGGCATAGCCTGTTTGTGGGGTGCGGCGCATGGCGGCGCCAACGAAGCGGTGTTGAATATGCTGATAGAAATCGGCGATGTCTCGCGCATCCCCATGTATATCAACAAAGCCAAAGACAAAAACGATGCCTTCCGGCTGATGGGGTTTGGGCATCGCGTGTATAAAAACCACGATCCCCGCGCCAAACTGATGCGTGCGACTTGCCACGAAGTGCTGACCGAACTGGGCTTGCACGACGATCCTTTATTCAAGCTGGCCTTAGAATTGGAACGTATCGCCTTGGAAGACGATTACTTTATCCAGAAAAAACTCTACCCCAATGTCGATTTTTATTCCGGCATCGTCTTACATGCTTTGGGCATCCCGACCAATATGTTCACGGCGATGTTTGCAATGGGCCGCACCGTCGGCTGGATTGCGCATTGGGATGAAATGATAGCCGACCCCGAACAAAAAATAGGCCGCCCACGCCAGTTGTATACCGGCCCAGCAAGGCGCGATTTGCCCGCCGAACACGGTCATGTGGCAACCAATCTCTAAACACCGATTAACCAGACATCGTAAACAATATGCTGCCTATTTCCGTCATTATTTGCACTTATAACCGCGCCCCGTCGTTGGCAGACACGCTAGAAAGCTTAAGTCGGCAAACCTATAGCCAAAGCTTATGGGAGCTGATCGTGGTGGATAATAATTCCAGCGACAATACGCGTGATACCGTGCTGCAATTTAGCCAGAAACTGCCCAATTTGCGCTACGAATTTGAGCCGCAACAAGGGCTTTCTTATGCCCGCAACCTAGGCATAAAATCCGCGCTAGGGGATATTATTGCCTTTACCGATGATGATGTCTTACCTGCGCCAGATTGGCTGGAGCAAATCCAGCAACTGATGGCGCAATACCCTTGCGATGCCTGTGGCGGCTATATTGCCCCGCAATGGGAAGCCCCGCCACCCGCATGGCTGACGGAAATATTTTACGGCTTTATCGCCCTTAAAACGGATACCCAAGGCCCGCGGCCCTTATCGCTGGCAGATGAGCTGCCGTTTGGCGCCAATATGGTGTTCCGCCAGTCCATGTTTGCCCGCTATGGTGTGTTCGACACCCAAAAAGGGCGCAAAGGCAATGTCTTGGCGGGCGGCGAAGATATAGAAATGTTTGAGCGCATCCTTAAAGACCAACGCGTGGTGTATTATTTTCCTAGCCTAAAAGTGACCCATAAAGTTGAAGCGTTTCGCCTAAAAAAGAACTACTTCCGCCGTTGGCGCTACCAGTGCAGCAAAAATATTGCCCACCACAGCGAATTTGCAGGTGCGCGTAAACTGTTTGGCGTACCGCTGTATTTAATCCAGCAAACCTTCCAGACTATTATAAAAACTATCCGCTACGGGTTTACCCAACCTAGCGATATTGCCTTTAGACAAGAAATGATCATTTGGCATTTTTTCGGCCTCATCGTCGGCATTTACCAAAACCACAGCGGGCATAAGCCATAACCCTTACTTCATCGACCCCTAAATGAAACGCTACTACCCTTACGCCTTATTATTCTTCTTGCCGCTGTGCCAAGCCGATGACAACATCGGCCAAGTGTGCCTCAACATCCCCGAGCCTGGCGCAGAAACCGTGGTCATAGAACATAACTGCAAAAAAGGCGACATTATCCAGCTCAATAAACTGCATATCGCCCGCTTATGCGACTTTAATGCCGCAATTATCAATTACGACGGCAAAAACCAATTTGTTTGTGTGTATTTGGGCAGCCAACGCCCTGTGCGCGAAGGCACTAATTATTAAGCCGCCTGTTGTTTAGCGCACACCGCCCAGCCGATTTTTCCGCCTATACCCACCTTTGTAAACCCACCAACCTAAGCCCACCTCACTGCCCCACAGCCAAAATCAAACTTGAGCTTTGCGGGCAGACAAGATAATATTGAATCAATACTATTTGGAGCCCAACCATGAAAATAACAAAAAAAAACCTGACCACCACGCTCTTGTCTAGTCTGACTGCCGTGTTATTGCCCTTAAGCGCACAAGCTGGCGATGACAGCCAAAAATACCACGACTTGTTCCAACAAAATTGCGCCTCTTGTCATGGCTCGGACCTGGGCGGCTTTATCGCCCCGGCCCTTAATGCCGCCACCTTAAAAGGCCGCAGTCCAACCGCCTTGCGCAGTCTGATTATGACGGGCAGTTTTGATACCTTAATGCCCCCGTTTTATGGACGTTTAGAGGATGACGACATCCGTGGCTTAGTCAAATACATCCAAACCACCCCCAAAAACGAAAACCCTAGCTGGACTATTGACGACATCAAAGCCTCGATACAAGTCTTTGTTAAAGACGAAAGCACGCTGCCCGATAAGCCCACTTATCAAATCGACAACATTGACAATATCATCGGCGTGGCGGCACGCGGCAAATATGGGCGCGGCGAAGGCTCCAAAGCCGTGTTCATCAACAGCACCACCCACCAAAAAATTGGCGAAGTGTCCACAGGCGCAGCGGCGCATATCATCGACTACAACCCCGTCAACCCGCGTTGGGCTTATGTCAAAAACGACACGGCAGAAATTTTTAAAGTCGATTTGTATTCCATGCAAATCGTGCGTAGCGTCAAAACCGGCTTTAACGGCCCGGGCTTAGGCGTGTCGCGCGACGGCAAATACATCATGGCGGGTTCTTATGTGCCGCACAACGCCGTCATCCTTAATGCTGACACCTTAGAGCCGCTGAAAACCTTTGAACTGGAAGGCATAGACCCCGACGGCAAACAAGTCAGCTCAGATTCCGGCATGATTATCGGCACACCGTTTGCCGACATTTTTGCCATCGCGCTGGAAAATGCCGGACAAGTCTGGGTAGTTGACCTAAAAGACGGCTTTCCCGTTACCCGCATCGAAAACGTAGGCCGCCATTTGCATGACGCGTTTTTAACCCACGGCGGCAGCAAACTGATGGTGGCCTCGTATGACGACAGCATCGTCACCGCGATTGACTTAAAAGAACGCAAAATCATCAAAAAACTGGAAGCGGGCTGTGTGCCGCATGTCGGCGGCGGTGCAGCGGTTGAAGTCGATGGGCGTACCTTGGGCTTTGGCACCAACTTTGGCGATTGCGACAAAATGGTGGTCAGCGTTTGGGATTTGGACAAAATGGAAGTGGTCAAACAAGTGCCTGTTGCAGGTGGCACCGAATCACCCGCCGCCCACGCCAACGCACCTTATGTGGCGGTGGACATCATCTCTAAAGACCGTCGTGCGCGTACCGTGCAACTGATCGACAAGAAAACCTTGGAAGTCGTGAAAACTTTAGATGTCGGCGGTCATGCCTACTTCCCCGAATACAGTGCCGACGGCAAATTTTTGTATGTCAGCGCGGGTTATAGCGGCGATGAAGTCGTGGTCTACGATGCCAACAGCTTAGCAAAAGTCGCGTCTGTGCCGATGGAAAGCCCAGCGGGTTTGTTCTCGCACGGACGCGTCAGATATATGACACGCGGTTTGTCACCCGACGAATTAGCGGCGCGTGATGCGGGTGCAAAAGGAGCTAACTAATGAAAAGCTTAGCAATTTCATCAGCATTCCTACTAGGGCTAATGGCGACTACCGCCGATGCCGCCAGCCCTTACGCAGGACAAAGCCGCGCGGCGGCAGTCTGCGCCCAATGCCACGGCATTAAAACCCCATCAGCGGATGCGCCATTTCCGTCTTTAGCCGGACGTGATGTGGCGTATTTAAAATTGGCCTTAAGCCAATACCGCGACAAAACCCGCAAATCCGAGATTATGAACGCGATTGCAGGTTCGTTGACCGATGCCGACATCAGTAATGTTGCGGCGTATTATGCGGGTTTGCATTAAGGGTCTGACGCTATTGTTCCCCTCCCGCCAGCCCTCTCCTTCAGGGAGAGGGTTCGGGTAACTCACCTTCCACCTAGGCCGGGGCGCACTCATGACTACCCACGGCTACTTCGACCTAATGACAGAATTGGGCATCACCTACAGCCACAGCCGCCCAAGGAAGTCTGGATCAATCCAGCCCATCCAGATATTGCGGTGAATTTCCCTATCTTGCCTGTTGCTAGAAAAGCCGTTTTGTCGTTTTATTTTTAACATCATGGCCTCAGTTTGCTTGACACGTTCCTGGAACAATAGTAAGGACTCCATATGCCCTACATATACATCTTAGAATGTTCAGATAAAAGCTACTACACAGGCAGCACTTGGAATTTGGACAAACGTTTATGCGAACACCAAAACGGTTTAGGTGCAAAACACACCGCAAAACGTTTGCCCGTAAAACTTTTGTATTGCGAAGAATGCGACCGGATTGAAGATGCTTATACCCGTGAAAAGCAAATACAAGGCTGGAGCCGCAAAAAGAAAGAAGCCTTAATAGCTGGCGACACCAATCTATTGCATGTGTTGGCGGCGTGCCAGAATGAAAGCGATAGCCGGAATTTTCGTACCGATGGCTAAGCTTTGGCTGCTTCGACTTCGCTCAGCCAACGGGCTACGCCCAGCCAACGGGTTATGCTCAGCGAACGGTGTTTAACCGAAACCTTTACGGCGAACGTTCTAACCGTTCCCTGAGCGGACTTGTGCTGAGCGGAGTCGAAGTAGCCGAA
>JABFST010000179.1 GCA_013140465.1 Methylococcaceae bacterium | reverse complement strand
TGATGATTTCCCGTTCCGCCGCCAAGTCCACTTCGCTGGCGTAATCGTTCTTGCCTTTTTGGTCGATGTGCAAATGGCCGGCATTGTCGGCTGAGCGCAGGATCAGGTCGCCCGCACTACGCGCGGCGCGGACGGCAATATTTAACATGGGTTGCATAGTTGGCTTTGTATTGGCAAGTTAAAATGGCAATGATAACAAACAATCTGCTGCTAGCCGCCACTTTGAGCCAGAAATTCATAGCCCTGTCACATTGTCTGCTCAATTCAATAACATTTGGCGTTGTCTTCCCGATTGCATTGCCGACACGGCAACGTCTAAAGCCGTTGCACTCCGGCATGGCAACGTCTAAAGCCGCTGCTCGCCAGTGCTGTCACTCCATAAATAAAAAGCCACCGCCCTACTAACCGCAAAATCAATACCCGCATAAAAGTTGACTATTTTGCTAGGTTAAGTATAGTTATAAAAATTAACTTAATTTTATGGGGGATTATCCAGTGCGCTTAACCACAAAAGGCCGTTATGCAGTAACGGCAATGCTAGACTTGGCTTTCCATAGCCAAATTAAACCCGTCACCTTAACAGATATTGCCGCCAGACAAACCATCAGCTTATCGTACCTAGAACAGCTGTTTGCGCGTTTGCGCCGTGCCAATATGGTCAAAGGCACACGCGGCCCAGGCGGTGGTTATATGCTGGCGAATGCGGCGGGCGACATCAATATTGCTGACATCATCGCGGCAGTTGATGAACCCTTAGATGCCACTAAATGCGGCGGCGAAGCCAATTGCCAAAATGAAAAAGCTTGTTTAACCCACGATTTATGGATGGGCTTAAGCGACCAAATCCGTGATTACCTTAAAGGCATTACCTTGGGGCAATTGTTAGAAAAACACCGCGTACAAGAAATTGCCAAACGCCAAGACCACGATGCGCACCAAGTAGTGGAACTCCATCGCCATTCCGAATTGGTGTCCAGCTTTAATGACCTACTTTGACCACAATGCCACCACACCCCTCGATGAACGGGTGTTGGCAGCGATGTTACCATTTTTGACTACGTTCTACGGTAATCCCTCAAGTTTATATCGGCATGGCAGATTGGCGCGTACTGCCATCGATACCGCCCGCGAACAACTGGCAGCCTTAATCGATGCCCCAGCCACACAAATCATCTTTACCAGTGGCGGCACCGAAGCCAATAACTTGGCCTTAGCCAGCTTGCCGCCACACGGCACGCTGGCAATTTCGGCAATCGAACATGCGTCTATTACCGAACCCGCGCACCGTTTACAAGAGTTAGGCACGCCGTTAGACATATTGCCTGTCGATAGCAAGGGTTGCATCAACACCCAGAATTTGCCCAAACACGCCCCCGACCTTGTTTCGGTGATGATCGCCAACAACGAGACCGGGGCTATCCAAGACTTAGCGCCGTTGGTGGCGAAACTCACGGGTTTCGGTACGGTCATACATACCGATGCAGTGCAAGCCTTGGGCAAAATACCGCTGTCTTTTCGGCAACTGGGGGTACAGCTAATGTCTTTGTCCAGTCATAAAATATATGGCCCTAAGGGCTGTGGTGCCTTGGTTTATGACAAAGACACCGCCATCACGCCGTTGTTGCTGGGCGGCGGGCAAGAACAAGCCCAACGTGCTGGCACCGAAAATGTCGCGGCTATTGTCGGCTTTGGCAAAGCCGCAGAATTGGCCAAAGCGGAAATGGCAGCACGCAGCCTACACACCCGACAACTTAGGGATATGCTGGAAGCAGGTTTGGCAGAATGTCCAGGAGCGATCATATTCGCCCAAGATGCACAGCGTTTGCCCAATACCGTGCAATTTGGCCTACCCGACACCGACGGCGAAATGCTGTTAATGAAGCTGGACAAAAAAGCCATTGCCATCTCCAGCGGTTCGGCGTGCGCCAGTGGCGGCAGTTTGCCCAGCCCCGTCTTATTGGCAATGGGCGTTGCCGCCGATGTCGCCAAAAGTGCCATCCGCGTCAGTTTTGGCGCACATAACACACCCGATCAGGTTTACGATTTTATCAAGCAACTACAAGCCTTGGTTTACCAAGCATAGAGGATATTATGGCTGTTACATTAACCGAAAGTGCCGCACGGCAAATTGAAAAACAATTAAACAAACGCGGCAAAGGCATAGGCTTAAAGCTAGCCGTCAAAAAATCCGGCTGTTCAGGTTATGCATATAACTTGGATTATGCCGATGCCTTAAATGACAATGATGCTGTATTTGAAGGCTATGGCGTGAAGGTAATCGTCCCCGCCAGCGATTTGGAGTTTGTCAACGGCATCGAATTGGACTACCGCCGCGAAGGCATCAACGAAGCGTTTAAATTTAACAACCCCAATGTTAAAGGGACTTGCGGGTGCGGCGAGAGTTTTTCGGTGGCATAAACACAGGGCAACACGCCCCACGTTTTGCCCATTAAACCTCTGCTAAAGATGTGGGCTGGATTGCGGCATCGCACCAATCCAGCCTATGTCACCTCCATCCGCACCGCCCTTCTCCTTTTCAGTAAACAGCATTTCGTAGCACTCAAATCGGCATATTCCATCGTAAAAATGCCTAAGCACTGTGTGCTTTTTAACCCTTATGCAAGTTTATGGCGTTCAGCAAACACTCCAATAATTCCCTGACAATCAAGGGTTTGGCGATATGGTCATTCATGCCCGCGTCAAAACAGGCGATGCGGTCTTGCTGCATCGCGGCGGCAGTCATGGCGATGATGGGCAAGTTTTTACCTGCAGGCAGGGCGCGGATGCGGCGGGTTGCTTCATAGCCGTCCATGACGGGCATGTGCAGGTCCATCAAGATCGCATCAAACGCTTGTTTGCTGACCCACTCTAAAGCTTCGCCGCCATGATGGGCAATGGTGACGTTTAAGCCCGCTTTCTGTAAAAACTTTTTCGCCACCAATTGGTTAAGGTGATTGTCTTCCACCAACAGTATGTGCGCCCCATGTATGGCGTGTGCGGCTTGGTAGGCGTTAAATTTGCCTTCATCATCTGCGGCTGGCTCGGGGGCGGCTTGGGTTTGGGTGCGTAATAGGGTGTCCAGTAAGGTGGTGCGGGTCACGGGGTGTGTCAAGTCGATGAAACGGTGCAGGGCTGTGCTGGTGTTGCGGGCTACCGCTTTGGGTTCGGTGATGATTTGGATAGCCGTAGGCAGAGGAAACCCTAGATTTTCGGCGGGGTCTGGGCCTATGGTTTGGGTGGGGTCATTAATCAGTAAAAATGCGTAGTAAGTATTTGTTTGTTGAGCTACTTGCAGTTGGCGCAGCAGGGCTGCGTGGCTAGGGGCAAGTTGGACGTGCATCCCCCAGTCTTGTAAGTAACGGCTGAAGATCGCGGTGTAGGGGTCAGTGGCAGGTGATGCCAGCACTACGCGCAAACCGCGCAAGGTTTGGCTGTGTTGCACCCAGTCGTAAGCTTGTCCCATACTTAGGCGCAGGGTAAACACAAAGGTGCTGCCTAAGCCCAGTTGGCTAGTGACGGTGATGTTGCCGCCCATTAATTCGGACAATTGCCTACAGATCGCCAAACCTAAGCCCGCGCCACCAAAACGCCGGGTGGTTGAGGCATCGGCTTGGCTAAAGGGTTGGAACAGCCGCTGCACTTGCTCGGCAGTGCAGCCTATGCCGGTATCGCTGATGCTGATGCTGAGCAGTAAGCTGTCTTGGTGCTGTTCTTGGACAGCCACGCTGATGTGCACTGTGCCGTGTTGGGTAAATTTGAGGGCGTTGCTGAGCAGGTTGCTGATGATTTGGCGCATACGGAACGGGTCGCCGATCACTTTTTTGGGGACATCGCTGGCTATATCCAACACCAAGGCCAGACCTTTGGTGAGTATTTCGGTCATAAACAGTTCGGTGACGGCCTTGATTTCATCTTCCAGGTCAAACTCGTGCTGTTCTATTGCCATATAGCGCGCTTCTATTTTGGAAAAATCCAATATGTCATTGAGCAAACGCAGCAACCTTTGTGAGGACTGGTGGATTTTACTGAGAAAATCCTGTTGTTTGGGCGGCATTGCCATGTCCAGCATGAGTTCGGTCAGGCCGAGGATGGCGTTCATGGGGGTGCGGATTTCGTGGCTCACATTGGCCAAAAACTCGGATTTGGCTTGGTTGGCGGTTTCGGCGAGCTCTTTGGCCTGTTGCAGGTCAAGCTCTATCTGTTTACGTTCGCTGATGTCATTAAACGCTTCTAGCAATTGCCCGCCTATAAACACGCTATGCACGATGACCCAACGTTTGGTGCCGTCCTTGCAGTGCACCTGAATCTCCGGCGTGATGCTGCTTTCTTTCTGGGGCGTTTGGTTGTTCCAAAGTGCCTCTATTTCTTCCCGCCGATGTTGGTCGGGATAGGCATAAGCCCACCATTTATCTATGGTAGGAATCTCACTAAGCTGATAGCCGAAAGTCTTCACAAAGCTGTCGTTGAGTGCCACGACCGTCCCTGTCAGGTCATGCAGGGCGACGGGGATGGGCGAGCCTTGGAACAGTTGCCGGAAGCGTTCTTCACTGTGGCGCAAATAGGTTTCGGCCTGGGTACGCTGGGCTATTTCGGCACTGAGGGCTTTGGTTTTACGCGCAACTTCGTCAGTGATATAACGTCGGTCGCCGCTAATAATCAGGGCCATCGCGCCAAAGCCGCTGCACATGAGCAAAGCGACAAAAAAGATCAGCAGCGATGGGGTGATGCGCCCTGCACCTAGGGTGGTGAAAGGCTGGAAGAGCATGATGCGCCATTCGCGGTCGCCCAGTTTTAAGTTTTTTTGGTAATGCACACCTTTGCGTTCTACATAAGGTGATACGCTGATGAGCGGCAGCTGTTCGCGGGTGTTGGTAAACAGCAATTTGCCACCCGCACTGATGTCTTCAACACGCCAGAGCAAATCATGGGCATCTTTATTAAGGTGAGCCGTCAGTTGGCGAAAATCCAGTATGCCCATGCAAAAGCCCCGGGTATTGCCAGATTTGTCGCGCACGGGTGCAACAATAAGGACTGCCCCCAAGTCGTCGGCACTGTGGCTTAAGGTCATTTTTTCGGTGATCGCGGGATTTCCTGTGTGCCAAGCGTGGTTGACCGCTGTCGCGGACAAGGGGTTTGCCATCAAATCCAAGCCAGGCAAGATGTCTTTAAAGTCGGGCGGCTCGCTATAGGTGACGGGTGCAGACCAGTTGCGCGGGTTGGGTGGATTTATATGGATAGGGTGGCCTAGCAGTTCGCGGGTGTTTGCAGTGTAGGCCGCAGTGTCGTTGGGCGCAACTAATGGCAGCCATTGCCAGGCGCGGAATAAGGCATTTTTGCTAACCACGCGTTGGCTAAACGAGGCAAATTCATTAGGTGTGACTTGGTTGCTGGACTCAAACAAGGCGGTTAGGTTGACCAGTGCCTGAACCTGTGTTTGTTCCATTTGGTCAAGTTTACTTATCACGTTTAGGGCTGAATTTTGGAAGCGGGTGATGAGTTCTTGTTCGTCGCTGTCCTTCATCGCGTGTTGGATCAGTCCGCAGAACAACATGCCTATCAGTAACGGTAGCCCCACTTGCCAGCGGCGGCTGGTCCAAATGTTGCGGCTATCGAGGGTGACTAACACCAAGGGTGTGAAGATGAGCACCCCTAAGCTATCACCTAGCCACCAATTGACAAAACTTAGCAGGATTTGGTCATTGCTGATTAAGCCCTTAAGCCATATTGCCAGGTCGCCGTTAATGGCAGCAATCAGGCAAGAGATAAAGGCGATTGCGGTAAATCTAAGCACTTCCTTAGGGCGGGCGAACTCTAATGCCGGTTCGTGGTGGCGTAGCAGCCGTTCGGCTATCAAGGCTTGCAAAGTGGAACCCGCAGCAATCAGCCACGGCAGCCAGCTTTGGTCAAACTGCCCGTCTGCGGCAGCGGCATTGCTGAGTACCGAGCCGATAAAGATGCCTAAGCAAACGCGCGGCCCGCGCCAAATCAGGCACGCTGCCAGCGCAAAGCCCGCCGGAGGCCAGATCAGTGCCACCGCTCCCGGCGTTAATGCCAGCATCAGGCTGATTCGGCTCAGCAAAAAATATATGATGGCAACGCAGAGGTTAAGGGCTATGGCTTTCATTTCATCCGCTTCAACTGATAACTCGGTTA
>JABFST010000398.1 GCA_013140465.1 Methylococcaceae bacterium | reverse complement strand
CCATTGATTCTTAATCGTCGAAAATCGTATGCTGCCCCATTTCGCCATCCTTTCATAGCCTCTTGCGCGAATCCACCTTACACGCATACATCTTAAAATCGTTGGTGGTTATATCAGCTGTTAGCTTGGGCAACGTGTTCCCACCGTGGCATTAAACCCCATTGCCCGATGTCCTCAATACGGTTTTTGGCTTTTTGCAAATAAAAGTCGGCGTTTTGGGTGTGCAAATCTTGGTGTGTGTATTGGCAGATTTGCGCAGCGAATAAATCCAGTTCAGCATCGCGCAGGTGATAGCCCGTTTCTTCGATAAGCTCCTTAGCCTCGTCGTAATGGCTTACGGCGGTGGCTAAGTCAGCAGTGGCAAGGCTGTAACGTCCGTGTATCAATAAGTAATCGACTAGATAGAGCTTCATGCCACAGCGTTCGATGATTTCGTAGGCGCTGTTTAGGTCGGCTAGGGCTGGGTCTAGTTGGTTTTGGGTTAGGTAGAAATCGGCGCGGTAGAGGTAGAATAGGGGTGTAAATTCTATTTTTTTTGCTTCTCGTATTTCTGCTATAGCCAAATCAAACTTTTCTTTAGCCTCTTGTATATTCTGTACGATTTGATAAATACGAGCTAATGTAAGGTAATCGAGAGCAGTAGAAAGAGAATGCTTTTTTTCTTCTAAAATAAAAATATTTATTCCGTTTTCTCCTCTGGCATATATTTCTTCAAAATCTTGATTATTCGCGGTGTCTAATAATAAAGCACAAAATCGTGCACCTAATGTTGAATTTAAAAAACAGGGTTGTTGATACGCTTCTTGCTCTAAATGCTCGGCTTGCACAAAATTTTGTTTAGCTATTTCTAGTTCTCCTAAACAATGTAATACAGTTGCAAATTGGACGTAAGCAGCCCTTTGATTTAGTTTATTTGCAGACTTGAAAGCAAAAGTTATAGCGTCTTCGGCAACAGCTTTTGAAGCATTTAGTTTTCCCAAAAATAGTAATAAATCACTTAAATTTATTGCAGAGCTAGTTGCACTTGACCATTGTTCCCTTTTTTTAGCTGATTCTAAATCAGTCTTACGAAGATCAAGAGCATCCGTTAAACGTCCTAAAGACATTAAGCAAAAAGACGCTTCCGCCAATAACCATTCTTGGTTGGCTTCGGTCAAACCCATGCTGACAGGTTGATTCCATCCTTGTGGGAAAAAAGCGGATAGAGCAATTAAATCCTGATTGTAAGCATTAAGTGTATTTGTACTATAAGCTTCTTTCTCCCGCAAAATGCGCTTTAGATAAACATCTTCCCGTGCTTTTTTGTATTCTTCCGCCAAACAGCCATGCACCACTGCCCGATAAAGCGGCAGCATTTCATCCAACGTATCAGGAAATTCTTTTTCAGGCAGTTTTTGATAAAAATCAAATAAAACATAATGCGCTTGTCTAAATTCTTCTTGATAATTTTCTTTAAACTTCTGCCCAAAATAACTACGAATAATCGGATGCGTATCCCATTCCAAACGCGAAACACACCCTTTTTTACCCAACAACAAACCGCAATTTTCTAACCGCTGCTCTAGCTTTTTCCATACTGAATCCGTTAAAGCGCGTAACGGTTCGGCATGTTTAGCATTCGCAATCAAAAATGCTTTTTCTGCCGCGTTCATCGGACGGTCAAACAAACCCAACAACTGTAAAAAACAGCGTGAAGCGGCATCTTGCAAACTATCGTAATAATCCAACACCCGCAGTGCATGACGGCTGTCTTTTTCGGCATCACTGTTACTAAAATCCCCCTCAGTCCCACTTTCATAAAGCGGGAAGCGATCTAACTCTTTGGCATAACGCGGGTCGCCATCATGGTGTTCTGTTAGCAAATGCCCAAATAACACCAAACTCAAAGCATGACCGTTTAAATCGTGGCTAATCGCTTGCCGTTCTGCCGCCTTGCCCGTTACTCCTAGGGATTGCAATAATTCAGCACCTTCTTGATGCGGCAAAGTTTGCAAATCTAATGACAAATAATGCTCAGGCTGCCACTTTTTCAATTCCACCAAGGCTTGGCGAGAAGACAATAACACAAAACTTTTCCCTGCCGTGCGCCGAAAACAAGCGATAAACTCTTTTAACGCGCTGTCTTGCAATTCGCCATTCATCGCCGACAAATTTTGTGCATATTGCAAGGGTTCTAGCCCATCGAGTACCAACAAACACGGTTGTTGTTGCAAACATGTTGCCAATACTCTGGCTTTTTCAATCTCATCTTTGGGTATTGCTATTAAGTCATCTTTTGGACGATGCTTGTTTAAAAAATCAAAAAATGCACTGAAAAACGGCTGCGAGTTGGTAAAGGTATTATGTGAACCTTGCGAATAAAACGACCAACCAAATACATGAGTTTTGCCGTAATAGTTTTCTTGGGCTATGTGTTGCAGCCATTCGTCGGTTAAGGCGGACTTACCTATCCCGCCCACTGCAACTATAATCGCCAAGCGGGTTTTGGCATTGGTAAAGGCTGTTGTCAATTGGGCGAGTTCGGTTTTGCGACCGATTAAGGCGGTGGTGGGTTTGGGGAGATGGTATAAATCAACAAATAATTGTGTTTTTTCGGCTTGAGAAAAAACTTGTTTAAATTCGACGGTAAGATTGCCGCCGACAGAAACATCATGAAAAGCCGCAACGGGAGTCGGCGGATAATTTCCCGTTACGGATTGGGCTTTTTTCCAGCATCTACCTTAACTTTGCTGATGTCAATGTCGCCGCTAAATTCACTGTTTTTAACTTGCACACCGACAGCCTGTTCGCCACTGACAATAATTTCCTGCAAACGCGCATTGGCAGCTTGTACATGATCTATGTTTATCCCCATTGCTTGCGCAACTTGCGGAGGTTGTTCTGAAATCGCTTTTAACAAGGCTTGTGCCTGTTGCAATAATTCAGTGTCTTTGTCGGCGTTGGCATCTTGCAAAATCTCTTGCAAAGCGGCTTTTTGTGCTGGCGAATCGGGCTTTTTTTCAACTGCCGCCAATTGGACATCGTTATATTTACTCTGAATCAAGGCTTTTAAACCGCCGTAAAGGTCAGTAATGACTTTCTCGGTCGTCGGTTTTGCTGATGCCACCGCGCCTGAAATTATGGCTGTCATAATTGCACTTAAAGGTTCCATAGTCTGTTTCCGCTGGGTTAATGGTTGAAAAAGTATACTACAGAGTGGGTTTTGCATTGGCCTAATAAACTGCCTACAGTGACCAGCAAAGCCGTTGTGAACTTATTCAGTCCCCCTCCTTTTTAAGGAGGGGGACTGAATGTTTACGCCGTTGTTTATTCTACTAGGCAATACGCCGTAATGATGCTCCTGATGGTGTTGCCTTATATAGCCAAGTAGTAACCGCACACTTAACTGCCGACTTACACTGGGCTATCCGGTACTTGGCGATGCAAGGCGAATGGGGGCCAGCTTTTCATCAGCAATATCAACCTAAAATGGCTTACAATAGGCGGTAGCGACTCGGCTGGTTGTTTGCGCTAGCGTTTTGCCTGTCTTGTTTACCCATAAAACCTAATAATAATCAAAGGAGCATTATCATGAAAAAAACGATGTTGTTGTCGGCTTTGTTGCTAGCGTCTACTTCAGCTTTTGCGGCTACCGACCATTATGTGCTGCGCGATGGCAGCCATGTCCATCACTTAAAGGTGACTAACGTCAACAATGAAGTCCATATCAGTGCCGACGTGGATTTTGAACCCAATTCTTCTGAAAAAGATGCCAAGCCTTGTTCTGGCGAAATTTCTGGCGAAGCCAAAAGCGCAACGGCGACAGAAATTGTGTTTAAAAAGCATTCAGAAACCGAAGCGGGCTTTTGCGAACTTAAAATCACCCTTAGCCCTAACGGCGCGAAAATTGGGCAATCTAAAGACTGCGACACTTTTGCCCCAGGCATTTGCCATTTTGACAGCGACGGCAAAGAATTGATTAAAGTGAAGTAATGTTGGATGTGTGGGTGGTTTTAGCTGCGATAATCTCGGCTAAAGCCTCTCCCACAGATGTTATCCATCACTATTAAGGTAGGGCTGGATTTTTTGAAGTGACTCAGTATAGAGAACGAATAAAGTAAAATGGCATTAAATCCCCTCACCCTACCCTCTCCCTGAGCAAGAAGGAGGGCTTCCCGTTTAAGCTGGGACAGTTTGGGTGTCGTTCGCTGAGCGGAGTCGAAGCGAATCCCGCCGCCGGCTTCGACTCCGCTCAGCCAACGGCTCCGCTCAGCCAACGGCTCCTCAGTCCCGCTTTAAGTGAGTAGCCAGAAAGAGTTTAATGTAAATCGCTTCCGACCCTATATCTACCATCAACCCAGAGAGCAACGCCTTGTTTCAGTTTGATTTCCCCTCCCCCAAGCCTCTGGCTTATGCGATTGTGTTAGCCTGTGCTGGGCTGCTTAGCCTTCCGGCGCCCGCCTCTTCAGAAAAGGCATGGCAAGCACACGAGCAAGAGGTGATTGCCAGCTGTGTTAAAGCCAGCGGCCTAAGCCTGGCCCATGCGTTGGGCAAGCCTTACCGCTTTAGTGACAACGTGGGTTTTGATGCGTTGATGATTGCAGGGCATTATCCTCAAGCGCACATGAATAATGCTAAAACGGCGGTTTTGTGCCTGTTCAACCGCACGACCCGCACAGCCGAAACTGCCGAGGCAGCCCCCTAAAAACAGCTATAGAGAACGCAGGAAGTAAAGTGACATCACCCTACCCTCTCCAGGTTTAATGTAGCTTTATCAGCTTAGGACTCTATATCTGGTTGCGGTTTAGCCAATTTTAAACCCTACCAAAAAACCTCCCACACCACTCACGCCTCTGCTGGTGATGCTTGATAAGCGCTGCATCAAAAACCCACCCGATTCTTTGGCGGCGTGGGTGGCGGTGTCGGCAGCTTCTTGTAGATTGGCATCGCTGATTTCGGTGACGCCATAATATTCGCCGATAAATAACAGCACTAGTGCCGCTCCCCCCAAAAACAGCGCGGTACGCAGCATTTTTTTGGCAAAATAGCCCACCGCCAAGCCCATTGCAAACGGTGCGCCTACATGCCCCAGCAAAAAATCGGTGGATAAAAAATCGGTGTTAAACGGAAGCTCAATGCGGCTGTCTTTCATGGTTCGGTAATCCTTATATATTTTACGTTTTGGTTACGCTATTTTAGCCCAAGATGATAATGGATATGCTATAGACGCGCCACCAGACGCGTGTTCTGGTCTATGCTAAAATTTGTGTTTTTAGCCCAGTACAGGCCCTTTTATGAAAATCCAATTTAAACAACCCAAGCTTTTGCCGCCGTCTGAATTACAGGCGTTACAGCAGTTGTTTCAGGGCGGGCGTATCCCAGAGGCGCAAGCGCGCGCCAAAAAATTGCTGGCTGTGCATCCTAACGAATTGGCCCTTTATAATGTGTTGGGCCTGTGCCAACAGGCGCAAGGCGATATTAAAGGGGCGGTCGGCAGTTTTCGGAAAATGCTGGCGATTAACCCATCTATAGCCGAACTGCATTTTAATTTGGCGGTGTTGCTGACTCAGTTGGGCGATGCCAAAGCGGCAATCGCAAGTTATCGTAAAGCGTTACAGCTTAAATCCACTTTTACCGTCGCGCATTTTAACTTGGCGGTGCTGCTGCAAAATGCGCACGCTTTTGATGAGGCCACCGAACATTACCAACAAGCGATCACCTTAGAACCCGGTTTTTATGAGGCGTTGGGTAATTTGGGTACTTTACGCCAGCAACGTGGGCAATTGGCGGCGGCTGAAGATTGCTACCGCCGCGCTTTGGATTTACATCCCGATGCACGCGGCTATTTTAATTTAGGCACGACATTATATGACCAAGGCGAACATGAACAGGCTTTGGCGGCATTCCGTGAAGCTGTCAGATTGGATCCCCAATTTGCCGATGCGTGGAATAATTTGGGGGAAACCCTACGCGACCGGGGCGAAATGGATGAGGCCATACGTTGTTATAAACACGCCTTAGCCGTACAAGCCAATCATGACCGCGCCAAATATAATCTGGGCGAGTTTTTTTGTTTAGCTGGGCGTTTGCAAGAGGCCATCCCCTATTTTGAAGACTGCCAGTTTGCCGATGCCCAAGACCGCGCCTTGCAATGCTATCACAAAACCGCGCAATTTGAGGTTTTTAAGGCCAAGTTAGAAC
>JABFST010000361.1 GCA_013140465.1 Methylococcaceae bacterium | reverse complement strand
GTTTGGGTGTCGTTCGCTGAGCGGAGTCGAAGCGAATCCCGCCGCCGGCTTCGACTCCGCTCAGCCAACGACTCCGCTCAGCCAACGGCTCCTCAGTCCCGCTTTAAGTGAGTAGCCACCATTACGGTACGGTCAACCCTTTGTCGCCTTACATTGTAAATAATAAAAATAACAGCACTGAACTATGACCGATTACCTGAGCAAAGAGCCTTTAAAAGACCGTTTGCAACAAATATTGGCTGGCGAAAATATGGATGCCCAGCGCAACCTGATTACCACACTCGCGCGGGAACTCAAAATTGACAGCTTAAGCTGCGCGTCTGCGCTGTTATATCTGCTGGAAACCAGTGCCACTCCTGTAGCGGTTGCCCAAACCATCAGCCATACCGACCACCCGATAGGGGCAAATAAGCCCTATGTGGGCATTAAGATGGTGCGCTACCGTTTAGACGTGGGCAGCAAGCACCGCGTCACCTCCGAGCAGTTAAAGCAGGTGTTGGTCGATGAGTCGGGTGTGGACAAGAATAATATCAATAACATCAATATCCAAAACCTCTACACCCTGATTGAACTGCCTGATGAAATGCCGCCAGACATCTTCCAGCACTTAAAGTTGGTCGAAATTAACCAACAAAAACTCGACATACGCCGCGTTAAACCCCGCAACCACAAAAACCGTTCCGGTAACCAGAATCGCCGTGGGCGTAAGCGCGATCCTAAATTCAGCCCTGAGCCGGGCTTGACCGCCAATGGCAATAGCCTGGCTGACTGACATGGCAAACCTAGGCAACATACAGGCAACAACGACATCATTACCGCTGTTAGGGTGGCGCGAATGGGTGAGTTTACCCGAACTTAATATCGCCCAAATTAAGGCCAAGGTGGATACCGGCGCACGCTCTTCCGCCTTACATGCGTTTGCAATAGAACCTTACCGTAAAGGCGGGCAACGTCGGGTGATGTTTGCTTTGCATCCTAAGCAAAAACAGGCCGATATTTTTATTGAATGCCATGCGCCTATTTTAGACCGCCGTATGGTCACTGATTCGGGCGGCCACAAACAGCGCCGCTATGTCATAGAAACCCAATTGCTGATTGGGCAAACCGCGATTACCGCAGAACTGACCCTGACCAACCGTGACAGCATGTTGTTCCGCATGTTGTTGGGGCGCACGGCAATCAACCGCCACTTTATGATTGATCCTAGCGCATCTTATTTGCAGGGCAAACCCAACCCAAGAGCTTAATTGACCGATGTGGATACAAAAAGAATTTAAGTTATCTGCCAAAAAGCGCGGATTTCATCTGATTACCTCCGACATATTCAACGCCTTGCCAGAACTAAGCGGTATACAGTGCGGCTTGCTGCATTTGTTTATTAAACACACCTCGGCCTCTTTGGCGATAAATGAAAATGCCGACCCTACGGTACGTTTGGATTTGGAAGCGCATTTTAATCACGCCGTCCCCGAGAGGGCCGCGTATTATCGGCATGATGAGGAAGGCGATGACGATATGCCCGCGCATATCAAGAGTTGCTTGTTGGGCAGTAGTGTCAGCGTGCCGATCACCCAAGGCCGCCTTAATTTAGGGATTTGGCAAGGCATTTATTTATGCGAACACCGCAATCAAGGCGGTAGCCGATCATTAGTGGCTACTTTGCACGGAGACTGAATAGGTGTGGTGGTCGTAAAAGCCAAACCTACCTATTACAACATCCCCTAGGGGGGTAAAGTCACCCACCCGTAACTCAATAAGCGGCCCATAGCCACCTAACTCAACACTGATGCTATCTTACCGGAGAGTACATGCACGAACTGACTGAACGCGAGTTATACCACGCCTTGGAATACGCCAAAAGCCAAGACGAAGACAGTGGCCGACATATCTTGGCACAATTTGAATTGGACCAGCCGCTGTTGTTCCAGACCTTATTTGGCTTGTTGCCCTCGGTGATAGCTGAGCACAACCAAGAGCTAGGGCAGTTTTTTATGGATTTGTGTTTTGAGGTGATCTGCGTGTACCAAAACGCGTTTGGGCTTACGCCAAAACTGGCCGATGATCCCGATTGGATGGCGCGGCAAGCGATTTTGCTGGCACCTGAGTTTCAGGCATTGTTGCAATGCCACACCTTGCCTGTGGACGACCGGAAAGCCTTGGTAGTGGATTTTATTAAGCGCAATGGGCCACAACGCCAGCGTAGGCTGATTGCCTTTTTCAATGAAGCGATTGATGAGTTTGCCTCATACAACATCAGCCGAGTGGGTGCAATTGCCACTACGCAAGCGGTGATGCTGGTTGTGGTCAGCTTGTTTGATGGTTTATATGCCTGAGTGGGGTCGGGTTAGGCAATGGCAGCAGACCTGCGAGGTTTTATAAACATCGCAGGTCTTTATCCTGTGTAATGAGAAGTTCCTAGCTAAACGTGTTGTTATGCAGCCGCAAAAAACTGGTTGATGGCAGTGCTTAAGGGGCTGTCTTTGTGGCTGACGCACCACGCCCACATTTGCGCCAAGGTGTTGGTTTCGGCGGCAGTTTGGTGAATTTTTAAAAAAGTGCTGTAGTAAGGAAAATCGGCAAATTCGTCCAGAAAGCCTATGGTTTGCCCGGTTTTTATTTTTAGCCGTAAGACCGGGTCGCTAATCTGGTTTTGCCAGTTGTTCACTTGCGCGTTTTGCACCCATAGCAGATTAACTGAGCGTGTTTGGGTGATGCCCAGCAAGGTGTTTTTTACCACTTGCAGGGTTTGTCGGCAAAACGCCGGATTGGTTTTTGCCCCTGCGCCGTTACTGGTATACAAGCCTTGGCGTAAGGCATTAAACTCGCCATGTTCATTGGCAAAAACCTGTAAAAATCCAGTCGGGTCGGTCTGCCCTGTAAACGGGTTGACCCCATTAGGCAAGTAGTTTTTAAATTCCTCATGCTTGTCATCATAGGCCACGCCAAACAAGGGCGCGACTTGGGTGGCGGCTATCACCACCCCTTGTTTTTGCTCCAACACTTCCGAACCGTTGATAAAGGCAATGATATTGCCGATAGTGCCTTGCACTTGCGCCAACAATCCCGCCACCCCTGAATTTTCTAAATTGCCGCCATCGGTAAATTCGGTGTTTTGGTTGGCTAAGGGGCCTTTGGACACTTGCCCGACTTGCCAGTCATTGTATTGGGGGACTAGATAGGCTATATCCAAGCTTTTTAAGTCGTCGTCCATTTCGGACAGTTTTTTGTGCATATCGCCCATGACCAAGTTTTCGGCATGGGAGATAAATTGTAAAAAGTGCGCATGGAGCTGGCTGTCGTTATGCTGCATCATTTTTGCGACAATTTTGCGCATCAGTTCGATTAGCGTGGACGCATAAAAAGCACTGGAACAGGCGGTAATGTCAGTCAGGGTATAAGCCCTGGCAAATTCCGCAGTCACTTGTGCCGCACCTGATAACGACGACAATTGCGAGGTATAGGCAAAGGTATCGACACTGCCGCCGCCCACCCTATCTGCGGTGCAGGGGTTGCTGCCGTAAATGCCGGCAGAGACCGCAGACACTTGGGTGGGGATTTGCATAGGCGCGGACATGTTTCTGCCTGGGCAATCTTTGGCGGCAATATTGGTGTTTATAATCAGCATGGGCGTTGTCGATTTGCCGGAGGCATCAGTCCGAGCATAGACAAAAGACGACTTGGACGGGGCTTTGGCCTTTACAAAAATATGGCTGTCGGCATAAGCAGGGGACAAGCTGAAAAATTTTGCATCCTTATACGACCAGGGTGTTTCATGGAAATTGAATAAGGAATTTTTAAAGGTATACAGGCCAAAATCGGCCAACACATTTTTGCCTACAATATAAGACCATAACCATTTGCCCGAGGTTTTGATCGGGATGCCTTTCAGCAAGGTAATGGTGATAAAGTCGGCAATGATGTTTTTGATAGGATCCAGCTCAAACAAGTTGGCAAAGTTTTGGGGTATTTTGCCTAAGGCCGATGCCCCCATTTTGCTGACATTCAGGCCATTGGCGTGGTCTTGGTTATAGTACAGCTGGTCGGGTGCGTAACTGTTGCCAAAAAATGCGTCATCGCTGTAATCTTTGGGGCGGTAAGTGTACAAAACAGCCGCCCAGCTGCCGCCCGATACGGAAGAAATATACCGCACTTGGTCTAACAGGGGGTGGCCTTGCGGGTCTTTAAGGGTGCGTAAGCCTATCAGTTGGCCCCATGCACAGGTCAGTGCGCGGGAACCGCCGCCAGACAGGCAAATGCCGATGTCTTTGCGGAGTGGGTCGGCATAAGTGACGGTGGGGTGGGCTTCGGTGTCGGGATATAGTGTGGCTTGATAGTCGTCCATAGTATGCTCCAGAGTAAGTGGATGGTGTGGCTAAGAATAGCTTGCATGGACGGGTCTGTTAGAAGGGCAAAACGCTTAACAAATCAATCCGGGCAAGAATGCGCTTTATCGGAAAGGTGGATATGCTTGGGCGTTGCCTCCTGTCTGTGGTAGGGATTACTGGAAAAAACTATCCTCATCAAGTGGATCATCAAGGTTGATGCTATCACCAGGTATGCGTTTGGCTTCCATGACCCATTCGCCCAAATCGATGAGCTTGCATCTTTCGGAGCAGAACGGCTTAAACGCTTGTTCGGGTATCCATGCCACGGCTTGTTGGCAAGTGGGGCATTTGACGGTGAGGGGTTTTTTATGTGGGTCCATTAAAACAGACAGCAGGTTAAAGTAAAGTGAATATTACTGGTGCATTGGGTGGGGCGTTGGTCTAGGCTGGCGGGCTGCATAAAGCGGATCGTGCAACGGTGTTTGCCGCCGCTGATTTCGGCAAAGCAGTTTTGGTCGCTGTCCAAACTGACTTTAATCAGCTGGAAAGCTTGGTTTTTATCAAGGGCAATTTGGAAAAAACCCGCTTCCGCGACTTCATGGCTAGACGAGCGGCTATTGCGGATAAAGTTGAGCATAAAGGCTATTGCCGTGTATATGTCTATAAACGGTGCGCTCCATTGCTGCAAATCTTGCTGGCACAGATCATCGTCTTGCTCTAGCCAATAATGGTATTCGGGTAAGTCAAACGAACAAGTGCCGCCGGGTATGGAACTGCGTTGGGCGATGCTTTGGAACAAGTCGCTTTCCATGACGTGGATGCCGATTTTTCCGGTGATGGCGTATAGTTTGCGGCTGATGTCGGCAAGTTCATCCAAGATGTCTTGTAGGCGGCTCGTGTCCACACCTTCGCTGTGGGCAATTTTGTTAAGGACGGTGGCTTGTCGGTCGAGTTCTTTTAAGACTTCTGATTTTAAGTCGTTGCGCCTAAAAATCGACATAATGTCCAATAACACGGCAATCGCGGCACGTTTGTCGGCGACTGACCCGCCTAGCGAAAAATGCAGGAACTGCAAAAACAATTGTTCAAGCCGGATAAAAACGCGTATGCGTTCATTGAGCGGAAATTCATAAGTAATTGGGGTTTGCACAGACAAAGTTTCCTAGTGGGCGCTTAATAAAAGGTAGAAATTGTGCAGTTTTTTAACGTCGTCTGCAAGTTTGCCGTTAGCTAGGCTGTTGTCGATCACATCATCGGCATGGGCCAGCCGATAGCTGCGAGGTACTTGGCTGGCAATAATGGCCTGGAGATTGGACAGCGGCAGTGCATCGCGTTTTTGTACGCGTTCGATTTGGCTGGCAACCGGGCAATCGACCACTACTATCCTATCCACTAAAGGTGTCATTTTGGTTTCAAACAACAACGGCACGCTGATAATGCAGTAAGGGGCATCTAATTGCTCAAGCTCGGTTTGGATGGCAGATTGCACGAGCGGGTGCAGCAGGGCTTCCAATTGTTGCTTGTGCTGGGCATCGGCAAAAATAAGCTCCCGCAATTTTTTACGGTGTAAAGAGCCGTCTGGGTTTAGGATGCCGGGGCCAAACAAGTGCTGGATTTGCGCTAAGGCCGGTTGGCCTACGGCGACCAATTGGTGGGCTATGGTATCGGCATCAATGACGGGTACGGATAAGGCGAGAAACAGATTGCTGACGGTGGTTTTGCCACAGCCTATGCCGCCCGTAAGGCCCACTTTCAGCATAGTTATAAACCCAGAGCCGTTAAATAGGTTTGGTTGAGGCTCTTGCCCCACATTAAGGCTATCCAACCTGCCGCCGCCAGATAAGGGCCAAAAGGCATGGGTG
>JABFST010000035.1 GCA_013140465.1 Methylococcaceae bacterium | reverse complement strand
ATGATGATTTGCAGCAAACCTTTAAGCAAGTCATGAATGAATTGCGCGAATTGCTGAGTTCGGTGCTGGAGCAAAACGCCATCTTGATACCGCTGACCGCACCCAAATATGGCATACGCGGGGCCAAAATCCCCGATCCCAATTTGTTTAGAGACGCGGTTTTTGTGTTGGCAGTCAATGCCCAAGTGGCTATCGAACAGTTGCGCAGCGGATTCCCTAGCCAAGTCAAGATAGGCCCTGTAGAGCAAATTAACCTATTAATCCGCAACGCCCTGCCCGGCATTACTATTCATGCCTTGCCTGTTGCACCCCGGCAAATTCCCTATCATGCGGGTTTTGCTTATCTTGAGTTGAATAAACAAAGTGAGTTGTGGAAGCAAATGCAGCAATCGGGTGGTTTTGCCATCCATATTGCAGGGGAGTTTCCAGGGCTTGAATTAGAATTCTGGGCCATAAAAAACGGATAAGACCATGAGCAACGACAACCCTTTTGGCAATGACTACATAGACGACGACAAAACCATCTTGCGGCCTATGCCGGGTGGGCGCAAACCGCAGGGCAACACGCCGCCGCCTGTTGCTGCGCCTATAGGCAACGACCCCGCCGATCTGCCCGAGAACCTGCGCTTAGTGTGCGCTGCCGCCTCTAAAAACCCATTGACGGGCGCAGCGATAGCCTTGCTGTCGTTAGTCGCGCAATTGCGCAATACCGCTAGCCATCACGATGTGCCGGGTTTAAGGGCGAGTCTGATTGAAGCAGTCAAACAGTTTGACACCACCATCAAAAGCCAAGGCATTTCTAGCGAACAAGCCCAAGCAGCACGTTATGCCTTATGCACCTTGCTGGACGAAACGGTGCTGAATACCCCGTGGGGTTGCAACAGTATATGGAGCACGCAAAGTCTGTTGATTTTTTTCCATAAGGAATCATGGGGCGGTGAAAAGTTTTTTCTGATCTTAAAAAACTGTATGCAGCAGCCGGGTACGCATTTTAACTTGTTGGAGCTATTGTATTATTGCCTGTGTTTGGGGTTTGAAGGCCGTTATCGGGTGGAAGACCACGGGCGCAGCAAGCTTGAAGAAGTTAGGGAAAACGCTTACCAAATTATCCAACGCCAGCGCGGTGATGTGGAAAGGACTTTATCGCCGCAGTGGCAAGGCATTAAAGACAAACGCAATGTATTAGCTAAGTTTGTGCCCTTGTGGGTGATTGGCTCAGTGGCTTTTGCCTTGCTTATGCTGAGTTTTTTTGCGTTTCTAAGCTTTATCAACACCGCCTCCAACCCCTTGTTGGCAAAGCTTTATGTGCTTAAGGACAGTTTTGAGGTGCAAACTGTCGCGGCGGCCTCGCCAGAGGCGGCAGTGGTTGCGCCTGTAGCGGCTGCGACGCCGTTGTTTGATGAGATAACTGCTTTTTTAAAGCCAGAAATTGACAGCGGTGAAGTGGCGATCCTAAAGCGTAACGGCAAAATTGTGGTGCGGATTATGAGCAAAGGTTTTTTTGCTTCGGCTAGTGACAAAATTAAAGTCCAGTATTTTCCTTTAGTCGATAAGATCAGCCAGGCTCTTAGCAAAGTGTCCGAGCGCATCACCGTGGTGGGGCATACCGACAGCGACCAAATCATCTCGGCAAAATTCCCGTCCAATTGGGACTTGTCCAAAGCGCGTGCCATAGCGGTTGCCGAAGTGTTAATCAACAACAATAAAGTGACTGCCACTATCGTATCCGAAGGCCGTGCCGATACCCAGCCTATGGTCGCGAACGATAGCCCCGAACACAAGGCGATGAACCGCCGCGTTGAAATCATTTTTTAAGGATAAACCATGAAAGCAATGATACGTTCTTTTACCAATAAATGGGTTATCCAGTTTTTCGGTATCTTGGCCTTAAGTTTATTGTTGTGGTTTTTTGGGGCTTTAATCCCGTTTTTGGAAGCCGACATTGCCCGTTTGTTAGCCATTTTGGTCGTTGTCGTGTTGTGGGGCTTAAACAACTTGCGCATCCAATTGACCGCTAACCGCGCCAATGCAGCAATGGCGGAGGAATTGGCAGCACCTGCCGCTGCCAGTACCCAATTGGCCGATGCCGCCAATGCTGATGTGGCGGCGATTGCCAAAAACTTGGATGCGGCATTATTGACCTTAAAAAAAGGCGCGGGCAACAGCGGTGGCAAAAATTATCTCTACGATTTGCCTTGGTACGTCATTATTGGCCCGCCAGGTTCAGGCAAAACCACGGCCTTGATAAATTCGGGACTCGATTTTCCGCTGGCCGACAAATTCGGCAAAGGCGCGATGCCCGGGGTAGGCGGCACACGCCATTGTGATTGGTGGTTTACCGATCAGGCCGTGTTATTGGATACCGCCGGACGTTATGTCACCCAAGATAGCCATGAGGCTGTGGATAAGGCGGCTTGGCTAGGGTTTTTGGATTTGCTGAAAAAACACCGCCCTAGGCGTCCGGTCAATGGCGTGCTGATTACGATGAGCTTGTCGGATTTGCTCAAACAGACAGAAGCCGAGCGCAGCTTACATGCGCAAGCGATACGCCAGCGTATAGACGAACTGCATACGCATTTTGGCATCCGTTTCCCGATTTATATGATTTTTACCAAAGCCGACCTGATCGCTGGCTTTAACGATTTTTTTGCGCATTTAAGCAAAGAAGAAATTACCCAAGTGTGGGGCGTGACCTTTCCTGAAGAAGATCCTAGCCAGCCTTTAGATATAGCCGTGCAGGTGGGACAGGATTTTGATGCTTTATTGGCACGCATCAACGAGCAATTGCCCAGACGTATGCAAGAAGAGCGCGATTTGCAACGGCGCAATTTAATTTTTGGCTTTCCGCAACGCATGGCCTTACTTAAAGACAGTTTGCTTAGCTTTTTACAAGAATGTTATGGCACTAACCGTTACCAAAGTGCGCCCTATTTGCGCGGTGTTTATTTTACTAGCGGCACCCAAGAAGGCACGCCGATAGACCGTCTGATGGGGGCGTTAGCCCAGACCTTTAAGTTGGACAGGACAGCGGCGCCTTTATTGAGCGGCAAAGGCAAAAGTTTCTTTATTACCCGTTTGCTCAAAGACGTTATTTTTGAAGAAGCTTTAATCGTCGGCTTAAACCCGCGTCTTGAACGGGTGCAGCGCTTGCTGCGCCAAGGCGTTTATGCCACGGCGGCATTATTGATTTTAGTGCTGTCGGGGTTTTGGTTGACCAGCTATCTTAAAAATCAAGCCGCCTTGACGGATGTGGACAGCAGAATTGACCAGTACAACACGGTTGCCCAGGCTACGCCGAATTGGCAAAGTGATTTTTCCGTGTTGTTAAAAAGGCTAAATGCTATGCAAGCGGTAAACCAGGTTTATCCTGAAGACGTGCCTATGTTAATGACGTTTGGCTTGTATCAAGGCGACAAGCTCCAACCCGTCATTAACGAAACCTATAAGGACTTATTGCAAAAATCATTTTTGCCGCTGATAAAAATGCGCTTGGAACAACGCTTGCGCGACAAAATGGGCAATCCCGAATTGCTGTATTCCTTGCTGGAAGTGTATTTAATGCTGGCGGATAGTCAACACTTTAAGGCGGAGTTGGTGCGCCCGTGGGTAGCCGTAGATTGGGAAACCACGTTTGCCAGCGACACCGAAACCCAAGCGCAGTTGCTTAAGCATTTGGATGTGTTGCTGCAATTGCCGCCAGCCAAACAGACGGTCGATGAACGCTTGGTGTCGGCAGCGCGGCAAGTGTTAAACCGCATTCCTGTTGCGCAGCAAATTTACATGCGCATTAAAAACGAGGCTCTGCAAAATACCGCGCAAGACCTTAAATTACAAGATGTGCTGGGCATCAATGCCGATCGGGTATTTGCCACGCGCACAGGCAGTTTGGCGCAGCTGAGCATTCCGTATTTGTATACTTACGATGGTTTTTACCAATATTTTTTAAAGCAAAGCAAAGCACAGGCGCAAGAATCTGTGACGGGCAGTTGGGTGTTGGGTGATGCCGCTAAAACCCAAGCGGTCGATAGCGACCAACTGGAATTGGCGATTGCGGATTTTTATTATCAAGATGACATTAAATTTTGGGATGGCCTGTTGGCTAATCTGAAAGTAAAAGCTATAGGCAGTGCGGCACAAGCTGTTGAGGTGCTGGAATTTGCTTCTGCACCCGATTCGCCATTGCGCAAATTGCTGGAAACCTTAAATACTCAGACGTCGCTGACTGTTCCACCCCCTAGTCCCGCTGATGCTGCCGATAAGCTTAAGGCAGCCGGAGTGGTCAAGCCCTTAGATAGCCGTACCGCCAAATTACTGGCGGCAGCCAAATCAGAAGGTTTGGTGGGTCAAGCTGCAAAACCGCTGGGCAGTGCGGTTGAAGAACATTTTAAGGATTTGACTGCTTTAGTACGAGGCTCGGGTGGTGCTGTGCCTTTAGACCGCACGATGGAAGTGTTGGCACAGTTGTATGGTTATATGATCGATTTGAGCGGCACGTCTAACGTGGGTGGCGTGGCGATAGAAAAAGCCAAGGGCGGTGGCGGCGGCGATGCAGTCGCCAAAATGAAGGCCGAATCTGCGCATTTGCCAGAACCATTAAAAAGCATGACCCAAACCCTCGCGGCTGGCAATCAAGACCTGATTATGGATAGCAGCAAATCGCAGCTAAAAAAGCTGTGGCAAAGTGAAGTGATGCCTTTGTACCAATCGGGCATCCAAGGCCGTTACCCGTTTGACAGGGGCAGCAGCAAAGAGGTGGCATTGGAAGATTTCAGCCGCTTTTTTGCCCAAGGCGGTATTTTGGACACGTTTTTTAATGCTAATTTAAAGGCATTTGTCGATACCAGCGGCAAAAACTGGCGTATGATTGCGCAGAATAATCAGGCCATCGCCGTGTCTTCATCGGCACTGGCGCAATTGCAAGCCGCTACGAAAATCAGGCAATTGTTTTTTGCGGGCGGTGCTACGCCCTTAGTTAAGTTTACGCTTAAGCCTGTGTTTTTGACTGCGGACGTGACCTCATTTTGGCTTAATATTGAGGGTCAGCAGAGTAAATACAGTCCGGCAGAAATGGGCAAAAATGCGGCCTTCCAATGGCCTGGCACTGACGGCAGCCGTTTGGTCAGTTTTGGTTTTGACACTAAAGACGGCAAAAAACTACGCAAAGACACAGAAGGCGCATGGGCTTGGTTTAGGGTTTTGGAGCTGGCGCATATACAACAAACTGACCAGGACAAATATATGCTAACCTTTGAAATAGACGGGTTACAGGCACGCTATGAACTCAGTGCCAGTAGTGTGGACAATCCTTTTTCACTTAGCGGCGTTGCCAACCTCCGCTTGCCATCAGGTTTGTAATTGTGAACGAAACGACACGCGTAGGTTTTTATGGCAAATTGCCGATAGTTGGCGATTTTGTCTCCCGTGGCTTGCCTAATGATTTTATTCAGTCCTGGGACAGCTGGCTGCAACGCGCCATTGCCGCCAGCCAAGAAACCTTGGCTGAGCAATGGCTGCAACGTTATTTGACCAGCCCAATTTGGCGTTTTGCGTTAAGCCCGGGCTTGTGCGGTGACAAGGCGATTGCTGGTATCGTCATGCCGAGTGTTGATAAGGTAGGGCGTTATTATCCCTTAACAGTAGCCGTGGTATTAGACGGCAAACCGCCGTTGCCGTTGCTGTTTTCCTTGGGTAAGGTCTGGTTTGAACAGCTGGAAGATGCCGCTTGGTCGGGCTTGCAAGGCACTATGGATATGGCTGGATTCGATCAATTAATCCAATCCATTCCGGTGTTAAACGTACCCACGCCTGATGCTGTGGTCTTGCCAACAGCAGGGAAAAATTTCTTTTATACTCAGCTCGCTAACAATGAGCAACTGGGTGATGCGTTTACTAGGCTCAACGCGCAAGTATTGGACAGCCTAATGCCGGGTTATAGCTTGTGGAGCAGCGAAGGTGCCGAACAAATCCCCGCCGCGTTGGTCGCGTGCGAAGGTTTGCCGCCTGTGGGCAGTTATGCCAGTTTTTTATGCGGCCCTACACCTCCAGACCCAATCAGTATCCCTATGCCTACACCGCCCACCGCCGAGACTGTGCCAGAACCGCAAAGCTTAAGCAGTATCTTGGCGGCAGATAAACCTGCGTTGCCGCTGAGTTGGCGTTCTTGGGCCATCACCCATACTGGCAAACGCCGTAAGCATAACGAAGATTCGCTGCTAGATAGGCCGGATGTCGGGCTTTGGGTGGTCGCAGATGGTATGGGCGGACACAAGGCGGGTGATGTTGCCAGCCAATTGATAGTAAAAACCTTAAATGACCTGCTGCCCATAGAGCCTTTTGGCGATTATGTCAAGAAAGTGGAAAATTACCTGCAAAACGTAAATACTCAATTGCGGCAACTGGCGGCAATGGAATATAGTGGACAACTAGTAGGCAGCACTGTTGTCGCCTTGGTTTGCGGGCCTGAAAACTGCGCATTCTTATGGGCAGGGGATAGCCGCTTATATCGTTTGCGTGACCATAAATTGACCCAACTTACTGAAGACCATTGCGCCGATAACGACCCAAACTCCTCAGCTTGGTCAGTCAAAAGCTCCAATATCATCACGCGTGCCGTTGGGGCCGATAGCTTGCTGGAATTGGGCTTAGAAGAAACCGACGTGCTGCCGGACGACATATTTTTGCTTTGTTCAGACGGTTTGGACAAAGAAATGAGCCTTAACGAAATTGAGCATATAATGCAAACCCAAGCCTGCCCAGACATAGCGGAGGCTTTGGTTAAAGAAGTGTTAGCCCGGGGTGCAAGGGATAACGTCACGGTGATAGTGATAACCCAAGAATGATTTTCTAAACTTTAATACGAGAGGATACGGCGTTGGCGATTGATATTGACAGCTTTTTAAAAGAAATCAGCCCGGAAAATCCTTGCGGTGACGATTTACAGTATGACTCTGCCTATATAGAGCTGGAACAGGCGGTAAAAGGCAAGGCTGAACAACAAATGGGCAGCACCGTCACTGAAGCTGAGCCGCCTAATTGGCGCAACATAAAAAAACAGTCCGAAGCCTTATTGGCCCGCACTATCGATTTACGCATACTCATCTACTATTTGCGCGCCCTGATTGCACTAGAGGGCTTGGTTGGTTTGCAAGACGGGCTTGCCCTGATTAAATCCCTGACCGCCCAACGTTGGGATACTATTTATCCCCAGTTAGACCCTGATGACGACAACGACCCTACCGAACGGGTCAATACCCTAATGGCTTTATGCGACCATGAGACCTTGCTGGCGCCGTTACAACAATCGCCTTTACTTGAATCCAAAATGTTGGGGCGGTTTAATTTTCGTGACATCAGTATTGCCAGCGGCAAATCAACGGCGACCAGCAGCGAAAAAGAGGTCAACCAAGCCACAATTGATGCGGCTATCCAAGACGTAGACGCTAGCCAGTTACAGCAAACTTTCCAACTATTGACGCTTAGTCTGGATAACCTCAACCAATTAGAGGCGGTCGTTACCGAACAAGTGGGTGTTAGCCAAGCGCCGAGTTTTGCGGTGTTACGCACCTTTCTTAAGGAGAGCGTGGCATTTGTCGGCACGTCGCTAGAAAAGAAAGGTGTTTCTTCTGTAGAGGAAACGCCCTCAGACGAGGCCCAGGCAGCAGAAAGCAACGGCACCACCGAGGGCAGCGCAGTTGCCGCAGCACCCGCCAAAGGCATTTCAGGGTCTATCAACAACAACCAAGATGTCATCAAAACCCTAACTTTGGTTTGCGAGTATTATCAAAAGCACGAACCCTCCAGCCCTGTGCCTATTTTTATCGAACGGGCGATGCGCTTGGTGGGCAAGAATTTTCTTGACGTACTCAAAGATATTGCGCCAGCAGGGGTGGACGAAGCTAAATTTATTTTAGGCAAGCAACAAGAAGAAAACCAGTAACCTTTGTTTTAACGTGTATTAACCACAACAACTAAGAGGTGTTAAATGGCCCAAAGTAGTCAAAAATTTATAGCGCGTAACCGTGCCCCTAGAGTCCAGATCGAATATGACGTGGAACTGTATGGCGCACAAAAAAAAGTCCAACTGCCGTTTGTGATGGGCGTACTGGCGGATTTGTCGGGCAATCCCGAAGAACCTTTGGCACCTGTAGGCGAACGTAAATTATTGGAGATTGATGTCGATAATTTTGACGATCGCTTAAAGTCAATGAAACCCAGGGTGGCTTTTACCGTGCCGAACACCATCACTGGCGAAGGCAATCTGCCTGTGGATCTGACTTTCCAAAGCATGGATGATTTTTCACCAGCAGCTATCGCCAAAAAAGTGGCGGGGCTTGATAAATTGCTGGAAGCCAGAACACAGCTGGCTAATTTGCTTACCTATATGGATGGCAAAGAAGGTGCTGAAAACCTGATTGCCAACATTATCAAAGACCCTGCGTTACTGCAATCCTTAGGCGCAGCCCCCAAACCCAGTGCTGCGGCAGATACAGAAGGCGGAGAATAAGTCATGGCAGAAACAGAAAATTTAGCCGCCGGGCAAACTGCTGGCCTTACCGAAGAAGCCAGTGATTTTTCGTTGCTCTTAACACGCGAGTTTAAGCCCAGATCCGACAAGGCCAAGGAAGAAGTTGAAAATGCAGTGCAAACCTTGGCGCAATATGTCTTGAAAGACACCTCTGTGGTGTCTGATGATGCCTTGGCTTCCATCGGTGCGATTATCGCGCAAATTGACAAAAAACTGACCGAACAAGTCAACCTTATCCTGCACCACGAAGACTTCCAAAAACTGGAAGGTTCTTGGCGGGGTTTGCACTATATGGTCAATAACACCGAAACCGACGAGTTGCTGAAAATTAAGGTGATGAACATCTCTAAAAAAGAGTTGGGCAAAACCCTCAAAAAATTTAAAGGCGTGTCATGGGATCAAAGCCCGCTGTTTAAAAAAATCTACGAAGAAGAATTTGGGCAGTTTGGCGGCGAACCTTTTGGTTGCCTAACAGGCGATTATCAATTTGACCATTCTCCACAAGACGTTGAACTCTTGGCTCAAATCGCGCAAATTTCAGCGGCTTCACATGCGCCGTTTATTGCGGGTGTCGCACCTACTACGTTGGGAATGGACTCTTGGGGTGAACTGGCCAACCCACGCGATTTGACCAAAATTTTCTCTACACCCGATTATGCCGCTTGGCGCTCACTGCGAGCATCCGATGATGCGCGTTATATTGGCTTGGCTATGCCGCGCTTTCTTTCCAGATTGCCTTATGGTGCCAAGACCGATCCGGTTGAAGAATTCGATTTTGAAGAAGACACCGAAGCCGCTAACAGCAAGAACTATACTTGGACCAATGCCGCCTATGCGATGGCAACCAACATTAACCGTTCATTCAAATTATACGGATGGTGTTCCAGGATACGCGGTATAGAATCTGGCGGCGCTGTCGAAAACCTGCCCGTGCATTCGTTCCCAACCGACGACGGCGGTGTGGACATGAAATGCCCCACCGAAATCGCCATCAGTGACCGCCGCGAAGCCGAATTGGCCAAAGCTGGTTTTATGCCCTTGATACACAAGAAAAACTCCGATTTTGCCGCCTTCATAGGGGCACAGTCGCTACAACAACCGGCAGAATACGACGATCCCGATGCCAGTGCTAACGCCAATTTGGCGGCACGTTTGCCCTATTTGTTTGCAACTTGCCGATTTGCCCATTATTTAAAATGTATCGTGCGCGATAAAGTGGGTTCATTTAAAGAAAAAGAAGACATGCAACGTTGGCTTAACGATTGGATTTTAAATTATGTCGATGGCAATCCTGCCCACTCCAGCGAAACCATCAAGGCACAAAAACCCTTGGCGGCGGCTGAAGTGGTCGTTGAAGAAGTGGAAGGTAATCCGGGCTATTATTCATCTAAGTTTTTCCTGCGTCCGCATTACCAATTAGAAGGATTGACGGTTTCGTTAAGGCTGGTGTCAAAACTGCCTTCTGCCAAAGGGGGCTAAGTAGCCCATTAATTTCTTCTGGGCATTTTAACAACGCCCAGAAGCTTTGTAGTACAACTTAAATAAGGAGAACAAAATGGCTGTAGATATGTTTATAAAAATAGAAGGCATTGCTGGCGAGTCTAAAGACGCTGCCCATGCTGGTGAAATTGACGTATTGGCATGGAATTGGGGTATGACCCAATCCGGTTCATTTCATGTTGGTGGCGGCGGCGGTGCTGGTAAAGTCAGTGTCAACAACCTGTCACTCAGTAAATATGTTGATAAGGCATCGTCGAATTTGATGTTGTTTTGCTCTAATGGCGACCATATCCCCTCTGCCACCCTATATGTCCGTAAAGCAGGCAAGGTGCCGCTTGAATACATCATCATCGAGATGAAAAAAGTCATGGTGGTTGCTGTTTCTACCGGCGGTAGCGGTGGCGAGGATAGGCTCATTGAAAACATCAGCCTTAACTTTGCGCATGTTAAAGTGGATTATCAGCAACAAAAAGATGATGGCAGCAAAGAAGGTGGCCCAGTCACTTACTTGTGGGATATTGAGGCTAACAAGTCGCAATAAAAACACTGGCGCGAAAAAGGCATTGCCTTTTTCGCGCATTCTTTAGCTCTTGTGTGGTGGATTTATGAAATTGGCAGAACAAAGTTTACAGGATGGTCATCTTCAAGACGCACTCGTCCAACTGCAAAACCAAATAAAAAAAGATCCTGCAAATGCCAAACTAAGAACCTTTTTATTCCAATTGCTTGCAATAACCGGTAATTGGGAAAGGGCATTAACCCAACTGAATGTATCCGGTGATTTGAATGCCGCCAATTTGGCAATGGTGCAAACCTACCGCGAAGCAATTGCTTGTGAAGCGTTACGCAAAACCATCTTTCAAGGCAACAAAACCCCTGTAGTGTTTGGTGAACCTACGCAATGGCTGGCCTTGATGCAACAAGCCTTGCAACTGTCCGCCGAACAACATTATCAAAAAGCCCAAACGCTGCGTGAGCAAGCCTTTGAACTTGCACCCGCCCGCCCCGGCACTATTAATGGCGTCGCTTTTGAATGGCTAGCCGATGCCGACATGCGTTTAGGCCCCGTGCTGGAAGCCATTGTCAATGGACGTTATTATTGGATACCGTTCCAGCAAATCCAAGAAATCCAAATTGAAGAACCCGCCGATTTACGCGATGTGGTCTGGACGCCCGCGCATTTTGTCTGGACCAACGGCGGCGATGCCGTCGGTTTAATCCCCACCCGTTACCCTGATTCCGAAAATGCCGAAGATGACCAGATACGGTTGGCGCGCAAAACCGAATGGACGGATTTTGACGGTACTTTTATCGGTTTAGGCCAACGCTTATTCAGCACCAACGAAGACGATTTTGCGCTGATGGATGTGAGGGAGATTAAGTTTGCTTCGGCCTGATGGCTAAACGCCATAGGACGGGTATAGGCTAACCCAATTAAGTGAATGGCAAAAAATTCGCGTGTATTTTTCTCTGCCTACTTGCAGGAAATACGGCATTAAAACAAGGATAGCCATACATGGCGACTTATTTCTAAGCACTTATGTGCGTGGAGAGATAATGCCATCCAATGATAGCCAATCTTGTTTAAGGCATCTTTAAGATAGACAGCTTTGCCACAAAGTTAATAGATATCTAGGCAGCCCTCACTGCCCCTAGTTAAGTCAGTAGCCTGGAGTGCAACGGCTTTAGACGTTGCAGGGTCGGCTATAAAACCGATGTAAATATTCAGTCCCCCTCCTTAAAAAGGATGGGTTAAGGGAGGTTTATTGAATAACCCACCTCAATCCCCCCTTTTCAAGGGGGGAGAGCTTGCGAGGGGGCCTGAATAAGTACAAACCGATAATAACAACTCTAAAGCCGTTGTAATGTGGGCAATGAAAGTAGCTTTGCATGAATACAATGATATTATTTTATTCAGTGAGTGATATGGCAACCAAAATGGCAATGCTTTTACTGTTATGGTTGATGTTGTTTCCTGCTGCCATTCATGCTAAAGGACTAAAAGAAGGAATGCACTTTCTTACTGCGCGAAAACTGCTTTTCAATTCGGCTTGGCGGCCTATCAATGTTCATGAAGCTTATAATTATGCCTATATAGGTATAGAAAACCAACTTGTAGAAGCACATATTAATGAAGTTGAAAGTTGTGCAATCGATAAGCCAGTTTGTTTATTTAATTATAAAAAAGGGCATCAATGTCTTCAGGTTTTCACATTTGGCGAAGAAATTAAAGATATGCACGTCTATCGTTGGACTTATGGATGTTCTGATAAATAACTTTATTTTATGGTTGTAAATATCTAAAAATTAATTAATGAAATCACTTGCCACCTATACATTAATAACAGTATTTATTCTGTTACAGATGGGTCTCAATGTTAATGCCAAACCTCAATCTAACGCACCAACAAAGGATTTCCCTGAGCTTATTATAGGGCATGGCAAGTGCTAGAAGTGCATGTGGATACTAGGGCAACGCGTACCCTGTCCTATCGGCCCAATGATTATAGGCTCACTGGTCGGGTGTTTGTTTTAGGGTGGGACAAAATGAGTAGCAATACACCCGAAGCACCATTATGTACGAATCCAGTAGCCAGAACCGACAATATGACTTTCAAAAACCTTATGGCTACTAGTATGGCTGGGCGCGGGACATCACCAGAAAACCCAACACCCAAAGATTATGCACTGACCATTGGTGATAATAAATCAATTTCGATAATCACCTTAACTTGCCAAGAAGGTTTGTGGGCAAATGGTTTGGGTCGGGAAGGCGGGATAGAAGGTGCATGGATAGTGGTGCTGTCTGCCAAAAAGCTTGCAGTGCGCTGGTATGATGAGACTGTCCTAATACTTGAAAAGTTATCTGAAAATGCAACACCAAAGGCATCTTTCGATTGCAAAAATGCTTCAACAGATGTTGAGAAAGCTATTTGTGCGTCAGAACCCCTAGCAGCTTTTGATTTGAGCGTTACCCAATCATATTTGTCTGCCGTTAAGCGTTACAAAGCATTGCACCAATCTACAGATGTCCATCGGCTCTATACGCAACAAAAGGCGTGGCTTGTTGAACGCAACAGCTGCGGTGCCCATATTAAGTGTTTGCAAGACGCTATGGCATCACACTTAGAAGCCCTAGCAAATGAAGGCAATTTTTAGGTTCCCAGCCATCGCCCAAAACTCATCCCTAAACAACAAAACCTATGGCTGAACTCACCCAAAAAGAACGTCTGCAACCGTCATTATTAGATCGGCTTAGAGATGATGCGCCTGAAAAAGAGCAAGAATCACGCGACCAGCGGGTATTATCCTTAAACAAGCTGCGCGAAGGGGTGTTAAGGGATTTGGCATGGTTACTCAACACCAGTATGCTGGATTCCGTGCAATCGTTAGAAGACTATCCCTTAGTCAGCCATTCCGTCCTTAATTACGGTATTCCTGATTTGGTGGGCAAAACCCTTTCGGGTGTTAAAGTCACCGACATCCAGCGGCAAATCCGTCAGGCGATTTGGGATTTTGAACCCAGAATTTTGCGTGCGTCCTTACAAGTAAAAGTCACAGCTTCAGAGAATAAAATGAGCCAAAATGCAATGACCTTTGATATTGAAGGCGACCTTTGGGCGCAACCTTTGCCCTTGCGCCTGTATTTGCGCACTGAATTGGATTTGGAAACAGGCGCAATGGACATTGTAGACAGAGGCTAAGTTGATGGATCCGCGATTACTCAAATACTACAATCAAGAGCTGCAACATATACGCGAAATGTCGGGCGAATTTGCCGAAGCCTACCCGAAAATTGCGGGCCGTTTGGGTTTGGAAGGCGGCTTGGAATGCGCCGACCCTTATGTGGAACGCTTATTGGAAGGCTTTGCCTATCTTGCGGCTCGCGTGCAACTTAAGGTCGATGCCGAGTTTCCAAGGTTTACCCAGCATTTGCTGGAAATGGTTTATCCGCATTATTTATTGCCCACGCCGTCAATGGCAGTTGTGCAATGTTTGCCGGATTTGCAGAAGGGTACGCTTAATGAGGGCTTTGTCATTCCGCAACAAACTGTTTTGCGCAGTCAACTGGGCAAGGGTGAACAAACCAGCTGCGAGTACCGCACCTCCCAAGACATGACTTTATGGCCGATTACGATTGTTGAAGCTGAATATCTCAACGGCGTAGGCAGTGTAGCCAATTTGGGCATTAGCAGCACGCGCGAGCTTAAGGCTGGCATACGCCTCCGTTTGGAAACCACAGGTGGACTAAAATTTAACCAAATAAGCCTAGACCAATTGACGTTATATTTGCGCGGTGCGGGTGAATTGCCGATGCAAATTTACGAGCAATGCCTGGCCAATAGCTATGCAGTGGTTGTGCAACCTACCCAACGCAATCCCAGTTGGCGGTATACGATTGCCCAAGGCTTGGTATCCGTGGGTTTTGCCCCAGACGAAGCCTTGCTGCCCTTCACCCCGCGCTCTTTTCAGGGTTATCGCTTATTGCATGAGTATTTTGCTTTTCCCGAGCGGTTTATGTTTGTCGGCTTAACACAGCTGCAAGCGGGCTTGGCCCAATGTGCCGACACCCAAGTTGACATTATTGTCTTGCTAAATAAAAGCAACCCTAGGCTCATAAATGAAATTGATGTGTCGCGGTTTGCCTTGTTCTGCGTCCCTGCGATCAATGTGTTTCCAAAAACTGCCGATAGAATCCATTTAAGCGACCAAACCAACGAATACCATATCGTCCCTGACCGCACCCGCCCCCTAGACTACGAACTCTACCAAATCCGCGAAGTGTTGGGTCACGGTACTAGCAGTGATGACCAGCAAGAGTTTTTGCCGTTTTATCAGGCCAGCAGTGACAACAGCCACCAACAGCGGCGTGCCTATTATTCGGTAATGCGCACGCCTCGCGTGGTTTCTAGCAAACAAAAACTGCAAGGCCCGCGCTCCAGCTATGCGGGCAATGAAACCTTCATTGCCATCGTCGATGGCAATGAAGCCCCGTTTAAAAGCGAGTTGCGGCAATTATCCATAGAAACCTTTTGCACAAACCGCGACTTGCCTTTGCAATTGCCTATAGGCATGGGCGACACCGATTTTGACCAAAATACAGGTGCGCCCGTCAAATCCACGCGCTGTTTGTCCGGCCCGACCAAACCCCGGCATTCCAATGCCCACAAAGACATAGCCTGGAAACTACTTAGCCATTTGTCGCTCAATTATTTGTCATTGGTCAATAACAACGAAAAAGACGGCGCAGATGCCTTGCGTAGCTTATTGGCCCTGTATGGCGATGCCAACGATGCCAGCCTGCGCAAACAAATTGATGGCGTGTTGTCGATACAAACCCAATCGATAGTGCGGCGCATCAACACCCAAGGCCCGATTGTTTTTGGGCGCGGCCTAGAAATCACCTTAACTATAGATGAATTGGCTTTTGAAGGCAGCGGCGCATTTTTGCTGGGCATGGTGTTGGAACATTTTTTTGCCCAATATGTGTCGCTAAATTCATTTACCGAAACAGTATTAAAAACGACTGACCGTGGGGAGATCATGCGATGGCCAACGAGAATCGGACAGCGGCACCTCTGCTAGAAGCCCTGCGTAATGCGCCGCACCGCTTTGGTTTTGTTCAGGCCATGCGGCGTTTGGAGTGCGCATACAAAAACTACGAACGCTTTGGGCGTTCGCAACGCCCCGTGTCGGAAGTACCTGTCCGTTTGGGGCAAGACATAGGCTTACACTTTGAGGCTGCCACGCTGACAGAATTTGGCAGCCGCAAAGAAGGTGTGTTGCCAGTGCTGAAACAACGGTTTTTTGGCTTGTTTGGCCCTAATGGCCCAATGCCCATCCATTTGACCGAATACATCCATGAGCGTATCCACAAACACCGTGACCACACCTTAGTCGGTTTTGCCGACATGTTCCATCACCGTATGGTGTGCTTATTTTATCGGGCTTACGCCAACACCGAACCGACGATCAATTTTGACCGTCCTGAAAGTGACCGTTTTTCCACTTATGTGGGCAGCCTTTCCGGTTTGGGTATGCCTGCGCAGCATGGGCGCGATGCTATGCCCGATTTGGCAAAATGGTATTACACAGGATTTTTATCTAACCAGTGCAAATCCGCAGAAGCCCTGAGGGCGTTGTTGGCCGATTATTTTTGCTTGGGTGTCAGTATTGAGCAGTTTGTGGGCGAGTGGCTGGACATTTTGCCTGTAGACCTGACCCGCTTGGGTGACAGCCGCCGCACAGGTGAGTTGGGCATCTCTACTGTGTTGGGTTCTAAGGTGTGGTCCTGCCAGCATAAGTTCCGCATCCGTTTAGGGCCGTTAAGCTTAACCGAATATGTCAGTCTGTTGCCTAGTGGGCATAGGTTGGCCCAGCTTATTGCCATTATCCGCAATTACAATGGCGATGAACTCAGTTGGGATGTGATGCTGGTGTTAAAAAAAGCCGAAGTGCCCAAAGCCCGTTTGGGCGCAAGCACCCATTTGGGCTGGACATCTTGGTTAGGCGCACGCCCCAGCGTGCAAGATGCCGATGACCTTAGGCTCAACCCGTTTTGGGGCAGGCTGTAAACCAGCGGTTTTATTTTTAGTAGGTCGGCGTGCAAGCCTAGGCGTACACGCCCTTGTTTATCGTTTCAACGTTACCTTAGGGCAACACTATAACAACACAGCAGGAGAAAAGTATGACCGAGATTAGCCGAGTTGCCTTATTTGGCAAATTAAATACCGTTTGCTATAAAGGCATCGAAGGGGCCACCGTATTTTGCAAATTGCGCGGCAACCCTTATGTTGAATTAGTGCATTGGTTGCATCAGATTTTACAGTTGCAAGACTCCGACTTACACAAGATTATCCGCCAATTTAACCTGGACCCATCGCGTTTGGCGAAAGACTTCACCGATGCCCTAGACCGTCTCCCTAGAGGTTCCAGCTCCATTTCTGACTTGTCCCAACATATTGAAGACGCGGTTGAACGCGGCTGGGTGTTCGGCACGCTGATGTTTGGCGAATCCCAAGTGCGCTCCGGGCATTTGGTGGTGGGCATCCTTAAAACCAAAGGCTTAAGCCACGCGTTGCTGGGCATTTCCAAAGAGTTTGATAAAGTCAAACTTGAAACCCTGACGGATCGTTTTGATGAAATCCTTAAAGGTTCACCCGAAGAAGGCTTGGTTGCCAGCGATGGCTTTCAAGCGGGTGGCGGTGCAGTGCCTGGCGAAGCCAGCGGTGCGATAGCCCCTGCGCAAATGGGCAAACAACAGGCCCTCAAGCAATTTACCGTCGATCTGACTGAGCAGGCGCGTTCCGGCAAAATGGACCCCATCGTCGGGCGCGACGAAGAAATCCGCCAAGTCATCGACATCTTAATGCGCCGCAGACAAAACAACCCGATACTCACAGGCGAAGCAGGGGTCGGCAAGACTGCGGTCGTGGAAGGCTTTGCCCAAAAAATCGTCGCGGGCGATGTGCCGCCGTCATTGCGTGATGTAACCCTGCGCACCTTAGATGTCGGCCTGTTGCAAGCGGGCGCGAGCATGAAAGGCGAATTTGAAAACCGCCTACGCCAAGTGATTGAAGAAGTGCAAGCCTCCGAAAAACCGATCATCTTGTTTATTGACGAAGCCCATACCTTAGTCGGCGCGGGTGGTGCGGCAGGGACAGGCGATGCGGCAAATCTGCTAAAACCCGCCTTGGCGCGTGGTACGCTGCGCACGGTTGCGGCAACCACGTTTGCCGAATACAAAAAACACATCGAAAAAGATCCCGCCTTAACCCGCCGTTTTCAGGTCGTGCAAGTCAACGAACCCAGCGAAGAAAATGCCATCTTAATGATGCGCGGCGTTGCGTCGGTCATGGAAAAACACCATCAAGTGCAAATTTTGGACGAAGCCCTAGAAGCCTCAGTCCGCCTTTCCCACCGTTACATCCCCGCACGCCAATTACCCGACAAATCCGTCAGCTTATTGGATACCGCATCAGCACGGGTCGCAATCAGCCAACATGCCGTACCCGCCGAAGTTGATGATAGCCGCAAGCGCATCAATGCGCTCAATACCGAGTTGGAGATTATCGCGCGTGAAAAAGCCGTAGGCGTAGATGTTAAAGACCGCGAAACCAACGCCAGCGAAAAACTCGCCGCCGAAAAAATCCGCCTGGAAGGCTTGGAACAACGTTGGGAGGCCGAACGTGATTTGGTCAAGTCGGTACTGGACATACGCGCCCAATTGCGGGCCTTAACAGGCAAAGTTGAAGGCACTGACAGCGAGTTGGAAAAAGCCGCCGATGCGGTCGCTGAAACCCCTGCAACTCCCGTGTCACGCGAACAATTACTGGCAGACCTGACCGCCCTGCAAGCCAAGCTCCAAGAACTGCAAGGCGAATCGCCACTGATCCTGCCGAGTGTGGATGCCCAAGCCGTGGCTTCTGTCGTGGGCGATTGGACGGGCATTCCGGTAGGGCGTATGGTGAAGAATGAAATCGATACCATCATCCATTTGGCGGACAACATTGAACAGCGCATCATAGGCCAACGCCATGCCTTGGATATGATCGCCAAACGCATCCAAACCTCCCGCGCGGGCTTGGACAACCCCAACAAACCGATAGGCGTGTTTATGTTGGCGGGTACGTCGGGTGTAGGTAAAACCGAAACCGCCTTGGCCTTGGCCGAAACCTTATACGGTGGCGAACAAAACGTCATCACCATCAATATGAGCGAATACCAAGAAGCCCATACCGTCTCCACCCTTAAAGGTGCGCCTCCGGGCTATGTTGGTTACGGCGAAGGCGGGGTGCTGACCGAAGCCGTGCGGCGCCGTCCTTATAGCGTAGTGTTATTGGATGAAGTGGAAAAAGCCCATCCCGATGTCCATGAAATATTTTTTCAGGTGTTCGACAAAGGTTGGATGGAAGACGGCGAGGGCAGGGTGATCGACTTTAAAAACACCCTGATATTGCTGACCACAAACGCCGGCACAGACTTGATTATGAACCTGTGCAAAGACCCAGAGCTGATGCCCGAACCCGAAGATATTGCCAAAGCCCTGCGCGAACCCTTATTAAAAGTGTTCCCACCCGCACTATTGGGGCGTTTGGTGGTTATCCCTTACTATCCGCTCAGTGACGAAATGGTTTGCGCGATTACCCGCCTACAATTGGGCCGCATCAAAAAACGCATAGCCGAAAGCCACAAAGTGCCGTTTAGCTTTGATGATGATGTGGTCAAATTAATAGCTAGCCGCTGCACCGAATTGGAAAGTGGCGGGCGCATGATCGACGCGATTCTGACCAACACCGTATTGCCACGCATCAGTGAAGAATTTTTGTTAAGGATGATGGCGGGCGAACCCATAGAACGTGTGCATGTCAGCGTGCAGGATGGGGAGTTTGCATTTAGTTTCGACGGCTTAAGCGCATAAGCGCAACTTGTTTAGGCCCATGTGCTGCTCATATAGGGCAGCACATGGACTAGATGTAAACTCACCTAATGGAGTAAAACCATGTCAAAGACAGGCTTGCACTAATACCGTTCTGTCCGTATTGAGCAGTTTCCAAATGGCGTATCTGACGGCAAATAACCCGCTCAGGGTATTCTTTACCCTGACTTTTACGAGCGGGATTTGGGTGGTGGCAATGTCAGGCCCGCCGATGTAGAGTTTCAATATGACCAAGGCGTTTAATATGTGCTTGCTGGTGGCGGGACTTCGCTTTTTGACCGTTCTGGCGTGTTTACTAAGGAAGGCTGGCTTTCCTTTGAAATTCCTGATGGTACGGTCATTCCGGCATCACTTATCGTGCGTAATGATGGCTGGCGTAAGTGCTTTAAGGCTAGCCACTATCAAATCGAATCGTTGGCAGGGCGGATGACTAAAGAGGCTATGGTAGGGGCATTAGATAATTTTGCGCGCAATGCGATTGTTCGTGCTGTAGAGTTAGGCCGTGTAACATTAACTGTAGACTGAAAGGATTAACATGCCAACAGTAACCGGAATACATTTGGCTCTTGCCATACAAGCTGTTGATTTTAAAATGGCAGATTTAGAGCAGACATTAGATGCGTTGCCGCCTGACCAAGGCGCAGACTTGGAAGGGCTGCTGTTAAGTTACACGAATGCAGCCGAGGCATTCAAATGCGCTTATCAAGAAGCCCTTGCTGAAACGGATAATCTACCCGCTTACGAAAAACTAGTCCGTGCCGACTGATTGTAATGGAGCCACCCATCATACAGTGTTCAATCTTGCCTCGGTTGCAGTGTTAGCCATTGCACAGGCGGCCCCGCCAATAACGCGATAGGCCAGCCATGTACCCAAGCTTGTTGCTGGTCACGATAATGCGTCGATAAGGGATGTCCCGACTGCCCACCAGGAATATGCAAAATACCAGCATCGAGATGGGAGGGCGCAACGACTAAGCGTCCACTCGCGCCAAACTGCGGGGCGGTGACTCGCACGCAACCCAAACACCCCGCTAGCGGGTCTTTAGGCATATCCAGCACACTGCCCAGCCCAGGCAACACAGATGAAAATAGGTGTGCCATGTGTGCCTGATTGGTTTCACCCCAAGACAATTCCGCTAAGTTGCCTGCGCCTGTTTCGGCAATAAGCTGATGTGCGGACAGTAAGAGTTGGTCGCGGATAAAATTGTCCCAAGTGCGGTAATGCTCTGGTGATGGCAGCAAACCGGGGATTTTTGCCGTCAACAAGGCTTGTAAAGGCGTATCAACTTGCAGCCAGCTATATCGGAATTGGGGATCTGTTTTAAGGCATTGCCTTAAAAAGGGCTGAAAAACACTGTTAGCCAACTGTCCCCTAAACTGTTCCAGCAGGGCAAAGCCCACGCTCGTAGCATCAGCCCTGCCGTTCCAGGCTAATAGCGTATCGCGTATTTCTTTAAGTATCGGTTGTTGTGCGTCAATGCCAGTCGGTAATACCGACAAGGCCAATTGTTGGTAATATCGGTAAAACGCGTTTTCGGTGTCGAGTTGCAAGTCAAACATCGACCATTCATTGCTGTCCGGCATCAGCTTTAACCGTTCGCTAATCCGGTAAGCGCGGTAGCCGTTGGCAAACTGGTGGCCTATGACATAAGGATAAGCACTGCCTAAGCGGCGGTGATTGGCGGATACCAAAAATCCTTCGGGCGGGTCGAAAGCCCTAGGCATGTTCTGCGCATCTGCATAGCCATCCCAACCGATGTTGGCATCGGCCCAAGCGTGGCTGACAGTGCCGTCAAAGCCTTTGCGCAGTGGGATTTTGCCTAGCACCGTCCAAGCAATGTGTCCTTTATCATCCGCCAACAAAAAATTCAGCTGCGGCCCGCCCATGTGCGTGATACCTGCGACTGCTGCCGCCAGCGTTTCGGTGGTCTCCAAATCCAGCAAGCCGACATCCACGGCAGTTTCATCCAATGCCGTCCAATGGATCGCAACGGCTTGGCCTAGCAGCAATTGGCTAGCAACCGGCCCCCAATGGGTTTCTTTGACATCGAGTGTATGTACACCGCCATCCTTAACTACTATCTGTTCGCTATGATGTACAAACCGTTGCCAGTGGCTTTGTAGCTTATATTCATCGGGGTTGGTGGGGTTGAGTTCTAAGGTGACTAAATCCAAGGTATCGCTGGACAAGCTCGTACCGCCCCAAGCGATATGCCCATTGCTGCCCGCCACGATGAGCGGCGTACCTGGCAGATTAAGCCCTGCAACCTGTGTCTGCCCATACCGTAACTCACAGCGGTACCACAGATTAGGCACATTGATCCCCAAGTGCATATCATTGGCGAGTAGTGCCCTACCATCATGGGTTTTGCTGCCGCTGACCGCCCACGCATTAGAACCTGCGACTGTAGAGCGCAGTTGTACCGCAGCTGCCTGTTTTGGGAGGGTAGGCGGCAATTGCCTAAGCAGTTGTTCGAGTGTGGCAACAGGAACCGGACGGGCAGGGCGATATGAAGGGCCACCCGTCAACAGGTCGGTGTAAGTGTCGGTATCGGGGGTAAGAAACGCCACCACTTCGGGCGGCAAGGTTTTCGCCATCACCGTCAACATCCGTTCTTCTTGCTCAGACCAAGCCGTCAGCAGGTCAAACATACCCAAAACAATAAGGATGCAGTCTTCGGCTTGCCAAGCTTGGGGGGTGTAGCCTAATACGGTAAATTCAAAGGGTAAGCGTTGGGCGTGAGCCAAATAGGTGTTGACCCCTTCAGCATAGGCTTCAAGATACTGCCGATGTTCGGCGGGCAAGCGTTTAAGCACCCGCCGTGCAACGGCTGGAAATTGGTAGGTGCGTGCGGCAATATCGCTGTCAAGTGCCGCATTGCCGAATATTTCCGCCAAACGCCCCGCATTTTTTCGGCGCAACAAATCCATTTGGAACAGGCGGTCGCCCGCTGTGCTGTAAGCCAATGCGCGTATCGCATCCAAGCGGTTTTGGGCGGTGATTGCAGGTACGCCGTATGCGTCATAAGCCAAAGTGACGGGAGCCAGAAAATGAGTGCCTAGCCGTATCCCCGACCTTGCGGGCAGTGAACTTTGCAAAGCCCATCCGCCTAATGCAGCTGCCAAGCCCACTAGGCACAGCAAACCGACCAAGCCATAAACTAGGCCAATGCGGAATTTTTTGCTCATGGCATCTCCTGTTGGTAGGGGGTGATTTGGCCTTCTTCCAATTTGATACAACGGTGCGCCAGATGGAAATAACGGTCATCATGGGTAATCACTAACACCGTTTTGCCTCGGTTGCTTAATGCGGGTAACAATTCGGTGTAAAACAGAGCCTTAAATTCAGGGTCTTGGTCGGCGGCCCATTCGTCAAAAACATAAAATGGGCGGTCTTCCAAATAGGCGATTAACAAGGCCAAGCGTTTACGTTGCCCTTGCGATAAGTCTAGGGTTGAGAATTTACCGTCTTGCACGCTGACTTTATGGTGCAGTTGCAGCTTTTCCAAAAACGCTAGCACTTGGGCATTAACCACGTTCGAATCAAAGCCAAACAACGCGTCAAACAAATGGAAATCGGAAAACACTGCCGAAAAATTTTGCCGATAGGCATCACGGTTAGCTGCTGTCACCGCCACGCCATTGACTGTAATCACCCCGTTTTCAGGCAGGTATAGCCCCAATAATAGCATCGCCAATGTGGTTTTGCCGCTACCGTTACCGCCTACCAAAAACACCAGTTCGCCGGGTTTGAAAACTAAATCGATAGGCCCTAGGGTAAAGTGGCGGTTTTCTTGTTCACGGTGAAAGCTGTGCGTTACGCCTTGCAGGCACAATTCAGACCACGCCGACCATTCCGGCGGCACAGTAGGCATGGCTTGTGGCCCAGTTGCCAAGGCCGTGCCCAGCGCGTCTATTTTGTTTGTAGCGACCTTAAGGCTGGCAAAAATAGGCACGGTTTCGGTCAACACCGAGAGCGGCCCCATGATAAACAAAAACACCAGCAAGTAGCCGCTGACGACATCTTGCCCGACCCCATAAGACGGGAAAACAAACAAAATAAGCCCTAGCATCAGGTAAAACAAAATATTCGCCCACTGATAAGCAAACAGGAACGCATTCGCCGCAGACACCGAATAACGGCGGTAAGCCTTGGCGCTCGTCGCGATAGAGGCATCCATAAAAGCCACGCTACGGCGTTGGTGCAGCTTTAATTCTTTAATGCCCTCAATCAGGCTACGGAAATGTCGGCTTAAGGTGTCGTATTCTTCGCGCGCCAATGCTAGCGACTTGCTGGGCAACGTGGACAACAGTTTGTAACTTAACACGCCAAACACGACAATGCCGCTAGTGACTAAGGCCAATTGCCACGACAGCCATGCCAAATAAGCCAAACAGCCCAACACCATAGCCGCGTTTACGCACAACTCTGGTAACACCAAAAAAGCACGCGCTATTTTGCTGATGTCTTCAGTTAAGTTAGCCAACAATTGGGCTTTGCCCAATGCCTGTAGGCGCGGGTAGGGGGCGGCTAGGATCAAGCGGCTGATGTGTAAGCGCAGTTCGCAAATGGCTTTTTCAATCAGGTGGTTGCTCAGATAGCGCGAGTAATAGCCACTCAGCACCAAGACCGCAGACAAACCCGCAAACTGCCACAGCAGCTGCGTATCCTGCCAGCCCCGCCCTGCCCACGCACCAGACAAGGCCGAATTGATCTGCCCAACCAGCAACGCACTGCTTAAGCCACTAACGGCCCCCATTACGATAACCAACATAACTATGCGCCAAGAAGAACGCCACAATAATCCAAGCATGAGTAACCTTTAGAATTGCCAAAAACCGTAGCTAGTTGCGGGCCTTTAAGCCTAGCAAGACTAGCCGTATTTAGAATAGGTAGACGAATGGTTGTCGCATAACCCCACCTGTCGGTTAAGGTCACAAGCGGCAATGAGGGATTTATACGCGCTAAGCCATCCTAGGCGGGCATTTTCCTAGGTTTAGAAGTGCGGCAAATGACACAGCCGACTATGGCTTTTGACATACTTTTAAAAGTCTTGCCATTAGCCACAGACCCACCGCAAACCGCCATGCCCTATGCAGAAACCACCAAGCCATTCTTTAAATTGAAAAATTATCGGTCATCATCGCCATTAACACACAGCAGTAAATATGGCATAGCAAATGCTTAATACCCATTACGCCAGATGTTGAGGGTATCTACCCTCCCAACCCAAACAGTTTAGGGGAGGGCAGTGATTGCGCCTGACTTCCCAATAGCATAAGGCGGCGCAGATACCGCGTAAACCCCAACCCAAAAAGGCAAAAATGAATATTGAGCTAGCCTATAATAACTATAGAAACGAATTGATAAAATATTCTGAACGTATTGTTTATCATCGGGAGGTAGCAGAAGATATTTGCCAAGAAAGTTATATCGTTTTGCTATTTGAAGCCCAAAAACAACATATTAAAAGCCCCCGCAGTTACTTGTTTAAAGTTGCCAGAAACTTTGCCTACGATTATCTCAGGCATAAAAAAATAGTCGAAAATTACTCACAGCTGTTTGACACCTCAGTTTTTGAACTGCCCTCGGCAGAGCAATTGGCAACCAATGACCAATACGCGGATATTATCCGTCAAGTGATAGAAGAATTGCCCGAACGCCGTCGCATGGCGTTTATCTTGCATAAAATCAATGGCTTTAGCTACGCCGAAATAGCCCAGACCTTGGCCATTTCGGAAAGCGGCGTGGAAAAACATTTGATGAAAGCCAACGCCTATTGCCGCCAGCGGCTAAACGAACGCTTAGCTTAAATAACACCCAACCACTAGGAAATCCAACATGAATGACCAAGACGAAGAAGACAACACGATTTACCATGTTGTCGTCAATCACGAAGAGCAATATTCCATCTGGCCTGACTACAAAGACATACCCGGCGGCTGGAAAGCAGTGGGCAAAACTGGCAGCAAACAAGAATGCTTGGATTACATTCAAGAAGTTTGGACGGATATGCGCCCCTTAAGCTTACGGCTTGCAATGGCACAGTCTTAATTTGCAACTGGCTGGCTGCATAATGCCGTAGTTGCTTTAAATAAATCCCCTCTATCTACGCTCTACCTGTGGGAGAGGGCGTTTAAAGTAGATTTATCCGCTTCGGACTCTATACCTACGTTGTTCAGCAAGGCATAGATGAAAAATTTTTTATTTTTTGTGAAATAGTACACAGACATGACGCTTGATTTTTCTTAAAATCTATACATGCCTTCGCCGACAGGGCATCAAGCGATTGCTTAACTGACAGGTGACAAAAACTTGTGCCACTGTCAGCATGGGGTTATTTCACAATGACCGACATGTAGGCGAAGGTATTGCTATTAATCTTAATGTTCTGACTTAAGCCCCCATCCTCACCCAAAAGGTGCGCGTATACCTAACCGGATTTACCCTCCGGTTTTTTTTTGCCTGTTATTTCCTTTCCGTGTTGCCCATCTTGCGGGCTGTTGCCATAAAATATGCAACGTTTCATTAGTTGTAGGCAATTGCTGTAGACCTGCGAGGTTTTAAAAACCTCGCAGGTCTTTATCGTGCAGCTAATGAAAAGCCACAAATTAATCGCCTAAGCTCTTGAAAACCGTCTGCGCACCCCAATATTAGCATTATCTTAAAAACTTTTTTAAAGGTGAATGCAATGCGTATGGATAAATTAACGGGTAAGTTTCAAGCCGCCTTGGCAGACGCACAAAGCTTGGCTTTAGGAAAAGACCATCAATTCATAGGGCCAGTACATTTGATGTTGGCTCTGTTAGATCAAGACGGCGGCAGCATCCGGCCGTTATTAGGGCAATTGGGGGTCAACACCCAATTGCTGCGTACCCAGTTGCAACAAGAGCTGGGTCGTATTGCCACGGTTAGCGGTTCGGGCGGAGATGTGCAAATCTCCAATGAGCTAAGCCGCTTGCTTAATCTAACCGATAAGCTGGCACAAAAGCGCAATGACAAATTTATTGCCAGCGAATTGTTTTTGCTTGCCGCCATTGAAGAAAAAGGCGTGTTAAATGACTTGCTTAAAAAAGCTGGAGCCAGCAAAAAATCCTTGGAAACTGCGATCGACGCCATGCGCGGCGGTGATGCCGTCAACGATGCCAATGCCGAAGACCAACGCCAAGCCCTGAACAAATACACCATCAACCTGACCGAACGCGCCGAACAAGGCAAGCTTGATCCGGTCATTGGGCGCGACGACGAAATCCGCCGCACCATACAAGTCTTACAACGGCGCACCAAAAACAATCCAGTGCTGATAGGCGAACCTGGCGTGGGCAAAACCGCGATAGTCGAAGGTTTGGCGCAACGTATCGTTAATGGCGAAGTGCCGGAAGGCATTAAAGGCAAGCAAGTCTTAGCCTTAGACATGGCGGCGTTAATTGCCGGGGCTAAGTTTCGTGGCGAATTTGAAGAACGCTTAAAAGCGGTGCTGAACGATTTGGCGAAACAAGAAGGCCGGGTGATTTTGTTTATCGACGAATTGCACACGATGGTCGGTGCGGGCAAAGCCGAAGGCGCAATGGATGCGGGCAATATGTTAAAGCCCGCGCTGGCGCGTGGCGAACTGCATTGCGTAGGTGCGACCACGCTAGACGAATAC
>JABFST010000235.1 GCA_013140465.1 Methylococcaceae bacterium | reverse complement strand
CAAGTGACAATAAATATTAAGTGCAGGGCTTTTAACCAGAGCATGGCTTATCCTTTAAGTAGGGTTTCAATACGCGCTTTCATGTCGGCAGGTTCAAACGTGCCGATTTTTTTGAGGGCAACCGAGCCGTCGGGCGCAATTAAAAAAGTGCTGGGTATTAGCTGTATGTCACCAAAGGCGCGCGCGATTTCGGCGTTTAAGTCTAACGCAACAGGGTAGGGGACTTGCAGCTCTTTCACCAAGTTGATGATGCGGTTAGGCGGGTCATAATACATCGTGACGGCAATGATTTCTAAGCCTTGGGGGTGGTATTGCTTATATAAATCAATCAGGTCTGGCACTTCTTTGATACAAGCCGGGCAGTCGCTGGCCCAAAAAGTAACGATTAAGGGTTTGGTTTCCAGTGCTTTAAGGGCAAGCTTTTGCCCGCCTAGGGTATGGAAAGTGACTCTAGGGGCAAGGTTGGAGACGCGCTCTAGCAATCCTATGGAAAGAAAAGCAAAAACAGGCAGCAAAAAAGCCAACAAAAAAAAGCGCGTTTTAAAAATGGCGTGGGGGACGGGTTCGGGCATTAGTCAGGTCTCATCGTGCAATGACGTGATTATAGCAAAGCTGGTAAACTGTGCAGCTTTTAACAGGCGTAGATAGCGACTTATTCCATGAAAAAATTTGGTATTTTGGGGCATACAGGCACTGCGGCAAGCCTCAGTGGATTTTTAATCGCGGCACATTGCCCCCAGCAAGGAGACTCTGATGGCTTTTGAGATTATCTGCTTTGATTGCGACAGCACGCTCAGCAAAATAGAGGGCATAGACGAATTGGCTAAACGTGCAGGCATGGGCAGCGAGATGGCAAAGCTCACCGATGCCGCCATGAATGGCGAAGTGCCGCTGGAGGCTGTCTATGAACGCCGCTTATCGTTAATCAGGCCGCATCAAGACAGTATTAGCTGGCTGTCTGAACTGTATGTCGCGGAAATGGTGGCTGGCGTGGCGGACGTGTTTGCCCGCTTGCACGAGGCGGGTAAAACCGTACATATTATCAGCGGCGGTTTGCGCCAAGCCATATTGCCGTTGGCGGCACACTTGGGCGTGGCGGATAGCCATGTCCATGCGGTTGACATTTTTTTTAATCCAGATGGCAGCTATCAAAATTTTGATACCGATTCCCCGTTGGCGCGTAATGGCGGCAAAGCCGAGGTGTGCCAGCGCTTAGGCAAGGGCGCGGGAGCTATGGTCATGGTCGGTGACGGCAAAACCGATATGGAAGCCAAACAGGCTGGGGCGTATGTTCTGGGTTTTGGCGGCGTGGTGGATAGGCCCATCGTGCGTGACCTCGCTGATTTTTATAGCACTGAAACAAATTTGCTTTGGGTGTTGGAAAAAGTCTTATAACGCAAAGCTCAGCGGGTATAGCGTAAGCGAAGCTCCGCTAGAGCTTTGAGTTAGGCTTGGTAACACGATTGATGCGCTTATTTCGCTAATAGTTGCTTAAGTGGAAGTTCAAGAAAGCCGCTGTTTTCGGTTGTTCGCGTTAACACAACAAGGCGTGAATCGATATAGCTGCCCTGAAGCGCATAGCCTTTCCAGCGAAAAGCAGCATCCTCCCAGCCGTCATGGTTAAAATCACCGCGAGCAAGTAAGGTAATATGAAAACCATAGCCCGACATTTCCAGCCCTAGAGTCTCGGTATTTATTTTGCGTAAAGCAGTTTTCTTACTATAAGTCAACAAAGTGCCTGTAGACCAAGCCCGACTTTTTTGTTCTTCATCTGAAACGGCGGGCCAGAGAGTTGCTGGATAAAACGCGGTATTTGTGTAGCTGTGAAAATTCTTTGGCAAGGCTGATTGTTTGGCGATGCTGGCGGTTTTAAGTAAGGAAAGCGCAATACAGGGAACTGTTTGGAAAACCAGTACGCGGTAGTCGGCATCGTTATCGCTGCCTGTTATCTGGTTGCGTACAGCAAGATAATCACGGCAATTGCCAAGCTGTACCAATTGTTTGTCTTTAGATGTTGTTAGTAGTGCAGGCAAGGGATCTTCAAAAGGGCGATCCCATTCTGTTTCGTTAGGTATAGCATCCTTTAGCTGCAATTCTTGGGCGGCAAAAAGTGCAACGTCAGCAAACGCATGGGTACAGGTAAAAGCGATGCCAATCAATGCAAGTAATAAAAGCGGTGTAGATTTCATGCTGGACCTCATTTGGTTTTGGCGGCTTCAAGAAACAAGTCGCGCGTCCAATTGTTACGTTCTTCTGAAGGGCCTTTACGGTGACAATTCTCTGAAGCTTTCTTCCAATCACCCGATTCAACTGCCGCTTTAAGTGTTTTGAACTGATGCAATCCAGTCGCATGATGTTTCTTGGTCGCATCTTTTCCCATTCCAAGATTATATGCCATGTCAAGAAGTGCTCGCTTAACGGTGGTGGGATAGGTTTTGTAATCTTTGAAATAGCCTTCCAAGCTTTTTTCAAAACTATCCGCAGTGGATTTTAGCAGAGCATCAATTTCGTTATTTGGCAAATCGAGTTTGGTGTGTTTTTGGTAGCTTGATGCGAGTTTAGCTGCGGGCTGTTTTTTCACTTCGTTGAAGTCTGTTTCTATTTCTTTAGCGGTTGCGACAAGGCCGTCAGCTCGTCTGACAAAGCCAAGACTTTGGGCTGCGGCGATATTCGGCAACATTTTGCCGATGCCGACAGTCACTAAGCCTTTAGTATCAAGATACATATAAGGGAATCTACCTTCCCAACGTGCAAAATCAGCTTTTACTTCGTCCCAGTTTAGGACGGTTTCAACATTTTTTGCTTTGAAACAAGATATATTTCCAAACCTAAAAAAACCATCCCTAGTATTAGCGAGTCCCAGAATTTCTTCTGGAGTTAGATATCGACCTGCGGGAGAGAATGGATGGGGAAAGTTGGAATAAACGTCATAAGAACATAAACCTAATGGCCCGGGTAGTGCAAACGCTCCACTACCGCCGCCTCCATTTGGAGCATTAGGATGACAGGCTACATTAGAAGCGTTGTTAAAATACAGGGGGTGAAGATATTTCTTTTTCTCATCTTTGTCCATGATTTTCTCCTGGCACTGTTAAGTAACTTATGGAATATAACATGTAGTGGATTCCGCCGCTACGGTGTCGATGCCATATGCAGTCAGCCAACTGGCCAGTGCCTCAAAAGCTTCGATAAAACATGGAAACTCACGGATAGGCTGTTCATCGCGGTCAGAAGGCATTGCCACGAAATGGCTGGATGCGCTAATGTCAATGCCCACGGGTGGAAAAATGGAAGGCCTACCGTTGTGGAAACGTCTTATTATTCACTCTCACAAACGGCATAATCAGGAAACCTGACATATCACCGATGTTATCCTAAACCACGCTAACCTGCTGGCGCGAACGCACCATTGACTGATCGGTATTTAACGGCGTAGACTGCGATTAGCACTATAACGCCACATCCAGAGGATGAGCATCTTAAAAACACCTTCCGGCTTTTGGGGGGTTACTCCGCTCTTTCAATGCGTTCATTTCAAGCTTTTGAAAAAAATGAGATTTTTGCACACAATTTCACCACTTTACCCGGATTTTGGGGAACAAGTCGCCCAAGTGGACATGCCGCTTCGTGGTGCTTTTGTAGTTTGGTTTTTTATCAGGCTTTGTGGCTGCTTTCACCGTCTGTGGGCAGCACTCCCCTTAGCTTTGCGTTGGGAAAGGGAAAAACGATGCGTGGATTCAACTTCGGAGTTGAATCCACATAAGCGAAAAGTTAACTACATAATGCGACAGTTAGGCGAGGGCTATTCCCCCAAAGCCATTTTACCAACGATTAATAACCCGAGAGGACACATGGCAGGACACAGTAAATGGGCCAATATTAAGCATCGAAAAGCCGGACAAGATGCCAAACGCGGCAAAATTTTTACTAAACTATTGCGCGAAATTACCGTGGCAGTAAAGACTAGCGGTACTGACGCAGCCAGCAACCCCAGCTTGCGCACCGCTATTGATAAAGCCTTGGGCGCAAATATGCGCCGTGACACAATTGATACCGCCATTAAAAAAGCCTCCGGCACTTTGGAAGGCGCACATTATGAGGCTATCCGTTATGAAGGTTATGGCCCTGGCGGCACCGCAGTCATCGTGGATTGTCTGACCGACAACCGAAACCGCACCGTGGCGGAAGTTCGCCATGCGTTTGCTAAAGAAGGCGGCAATTTGGGTACTGATGGATCGGTGGCGTATTTGTTCAGTAACACGGGCATTTTAAGTTATGCGCCTACGGTGGATGAAGATGCGCTGATGGAGGCGGCCTTAGAAGCCGGAGCCGAGGATGTGGTCAGTTATGATGACGGGGCCGTCGATGTCATGACCAGCCCCGACCAGTATCTGGCGGTTAAGGACGCATTGGTGGCGGCAGGTTTTGCCCCCGACAATGCCGAACTCACTTGGCAAGCCAGCACGGTGGCGGAATTGGCTGCCGAAGATGCCGAGAAAATGCTGCGTTTGATTGATCGCCTGGAAGATTTGGATGACGTGCAGGATGTTTATTCCAATGCCGACATTAATGACGGGATGATGGGCAGTTAGGCTTGGCGTAGGGGCTGTAACTATAGGATTAAAACCCACGACATGATGAGTGTCGTGGGTTTTTTTATGTTGCGGGTTATGGTTTTAAGGCCGCCATTTTTGTGTCTATAGGCGACACCTGCTTAAAATAATTGCGCACCCCTTTAAAAATGGCATTTGCCATACGCGTTTGATAGTGGCTATTAAGCAAATTGCGTTCTTCTGACGGATTGGAAATAAACGCTGTTTCCACTAATATCGAGGGCATGTCGGGTGATTTTAAGACAATAAAGCCCGCTTTTTGTACCGCGTCTTTGTGTAATTGCGCGACATCATCAAAGCTTTTTAAAACGTGGTTAGCCACATTGACGCTGGCTTCTAGCGTGGCGGCTTGCGACAAATCCAACAAAAGTGACGCCACATCTTCGTCTTTATCGTTTAGCTTCACCCCCACCAAATCCGAGGCGTTTTCGCTGTCAGCCAGCCAGCGTGCGGCTTCGTCAGTTGCACCGCTGGTGGACAGCGTATAAACCGATGCCCCTTTGACATTGACATCTTGAAATGCGTCAGCATGTATTGAAATAAACAAATTGGCCTTCGCCATCCGCGCCAGTTGCACCCTGTCCCTGAGGCTGACGTACTCATCGCCTTTACGCACCATAATCGCCCTCATGCCCACTTGCGTGTTAATTAAGGTGGCGAGTTTTTTGGCAATCGCAAAAGTCACTTGTTTTTCTAGCGTGCCATTTGGGCCGCGTGCGCCGGGGTCGTTGCCGCCATGTCCGGCATCGATGGCAACAATAATGTTGTTACTCCGCGTTTGCTTGGCGGCGGGGAGCGGCTGGGGGGCATCGATTTGGGCAGGCGATGCAGCCACAAGGCTAGGCTTGGCAGCTTTGGCAACGGGTTCTGGGGCAATGCTTAACGGCTTATGATTGGATAAATCAACAATTAAACGATGGCTGTCGCTATTGTCAGTCGTTAAGCTAAAGTGTTTCGTGTTGATTGCGACTTTTAAGTCGATGACCACGCGCAGGTCGTCGTTATTTCTGACACCCGTGCGTACTTGGGCAAATAACGGATGTGCTGGGTCTGGCTGGGCTAAGGCGCGTTTGAGTTTGGCATCGGTTATATCGATCACTAGCCGTGAGGGCTTGTCCATCACAAAAGCCCGATGTTTCGTGGACGTGGACACCTCAAACAGCAAACGGTTTAGCTTAGGTGTCGTCGTGTAATGTACGGTGCTGACGGTGGTTTCTTGCGCATGGCTAGGTGCAGAAATGAGCAGCAAACCTAATACCAACAAGATTTTCCCATAAATGTGCATAGCCTTATCCCCAAAGATAATAATGTAGTTTAAATTATACCAGTATGTTGTTGTTTTTACAGAGGGCTTATATGCTGATTGTGATTAGGCGACCATTATTTTCAGGTTTTAAATGAATTTCTAGGTTGGCTGGAGGCAAAAACCCCGCCCCTTTATCGGGCCATTCGATAAAACAAACCGCATCTTCGCTAAAATAGTCATCAATCCCTATCCATTCTAGTTCTTCGGGCGAGGTTAAGCGGTATAAGTCAAAATGATAAAGCGTAAAATCCGGCAATGGGTATTCTTCCACCAAATTGTAAGT
>JABFST010000452.1 GCA_013140465.1 Methylococcaceae bacterium | reverse complement strand
ACGCTTGGCAGGTTTGCTGGTGCGCATCAGCGACAACACCATCTCCGGCAAAATCGGCAAACAAGTGTTTGAAGCCCTCTGGCAAAGCACCGCCAGCGCCGACGACATCATCGCCGAACAATGCTTAAAACAAATCACCGACACTGGCGCAATCGAAGCCATCATCGACAAAATCATCGCCGACAACCTAGGCCAAGTCGAACAATACCGCAGCGGCAAAGACAAAGTGTTTGGGTTTTTTGTCGGCCAAGTGATGAAAGAAATGCAAGGCAAAGCCAATCCGGCGGAAGTGAATAAGATGTTGAAGGAGAAGTTGCAGGGGTAGGTCTCCGTAGGTTGCTTAACCCAATTGTGGGCGTAGCTAAAGAGGGTGGGCAACGCTTTTCTGCCCACCAAAATAGCAACGTTATTTTCGCCCAAAATGCCAATTTTCGAGATTCCCAATGCTAAAAAGAATAATTAAAATTCAAAATATTGGTCGGTTTAGGCTCTGTACGCCAAACAGTGCTCAATTTGAGCAAATTACCTTGATATTTGGCAGAAATACTTATGGAAAATCAACCTTGGGTGATTTGTTATCCAGTTTGGAAAGTGGCAATACCGATGCTATAAAACAGAGAAAAACAATACCTAACGACCAACAATCTCAGCAAGCTGAAATTTCATTTGTAACGGACGTATGTCAAAGTGAACAAAAAATTAAGTATCAAAACGATATTTGGCAGCCGTCAATACCGGCAGGGTTTAAGCTAAAAATTTTTGACGACGGTTTTTATCACAACAACCTTTTTTCAGGAAAGCAGTTTTCCAGAGAAACCAAGGATAATTTCAGCTCGTTTGTGCTTGGCGCACAAGGTGTGGCAAAAAGACAGGAAATTGAGACTAAAAATAAGCAAAAAGGCGAGGCTACGCGAAAGCGCAATGATTTACAGAAGGCCGCATTTAAAGATATTGAAGATTTAGAGGGATTTTTTCGTTTATCTCCAATTGAATCAAAAGATCAACTGAATGACAAAATTGAATCATTACGCAATGATTATGCGAAGTTGAAAAAACGCCAAAAAGAGGCATCAAGTATTCAGCTGCGGAAAGAATGCGAACTTATTGAATGGAAAAATGATTTTTCAATTTCGCTCAGCAAGCTAAATGAGGCATTTATGACCTCGTTGCAATCCCACCATCAACAAGCCCAACAAAAACTTGCAGAACACATTCAAACCCATTTTAAATCATCCGAGAAAGCCGAAGTTTGGATACGGCAAGGTCTAGCGCAAAATAACTCGGAAACATGCCAATTCTGTGGGCAAACACTGAGCAATGAAGCTAAATCACTATTGGATGTTTATCGGCAAAGCTTTGATACAGCTTACGAAAACCATGACAAGCATATCCAGCAGGCGTTAGAAAAAAGCAAGGCAGAACTTCTTAAAGATCGAACCCATCCCATAAAAATTATTATTGCAACCAATACATCAGTAATAATGAGCTATCCAGAGCTATTAGAAGACAATCAGCTTTTTCGTTCGCTACAAGAACAAATAATGGCGTTGGAAACACAGTTAAGCGAAGATTATTTAAAATGGGAACAACTCATTTCCAGTTTAAATAATGAGGTTGAGTCATTAATAAAACAAAAACTAGCCTCTTCACATAAAGCGATAGATGCCTTGCAATGCAATAGTTTGTTAGAGGTAGAAACAGCAATTACGGAAAAAGTCGCCCAATACAACAAACGAATAGCGGACATTAATTTAATTTATCACTCATTTAAGGCATCACTGGTAGATGCAACAATTGATCGAAGACTAATTGAAATAGAGCGTGATGGAAAACTAGAAAAAAGAAAACTTCAGCGAATTCAGCTATCAGAACAATGCACAAACTACTTGGATTTTGATGAGAAAGTCAAAAAATTAAAAGTAGAAATTCCCAGCCTTGAAGAGCAGTTGGCAACCGAACAAAGCCAATTTATAGAAAACTATTTTGACCGCCTCAATAAATTTTTTCGTTTATTTGGTAGCCATGATTTTCAACTTAAAAAAGGCTTGGACACCAGAGGCCATAAACCTATTTATTATTTAAAAGTTAAGCTTCATGAGCATGATATTCCAGATAAAAACTTAGATTGTGTTTTTAGTGAGTCGGATAGACGGTCATTAGCTCTTTCTGTTTTTTGGGCAGCCTTAGATGGCTTGAGCAAGGATGAAAAGAAAAAATGTATCGTGGTTTTAGATGATCCGGTTACTTCATTTGATAACCATCGAATATCAATGGTGCATCAAGAAATCGTGAAGCTGTCAGAGGATGTTAGGCAAGTAATTTTGCTTAGCCATTTTGAAGAGGGAGTTACTAGGTTTTTAAATACTTACAGAAATAATAAAACAGTAAAGTTGCTTTCAATTGAGCGTAATGGAAGTACATCGGAACTCAAAGTCACAGAAATCGAACAATTTATAAAGACAGCCCATGAAAAAGTAGCCCATAATATTTTCTGCTTCATTAATAGAAACACTAACTCCCACAACGTAGGAGACTTAAGAGTTTTCCTAGAAAATGAAATTAATCTTCGATTTGCCCAGCAATTAGCAGGAATTGACGAACGTAATCTTGCTGACAGAATAGACAGATTAAAAGAAATTGGGGGAATTTCCGAGGATACTGCAAGCTTAATTCACGATTGGAGGGAGACGTTAAATCCGAATCATCATAAGTGGATCAATAGTGACATTGAAGATCAACGTCATACTGCAAGCCAATTTATGGAGTTTGTTTATAACCGATTAATTCCGAAGTAAAATAAAGATCGGTATTTGCTGGAATAATGCACCCATCATAAGATGGGTTTGCGTAGGATGGGTAGAGACCATAGCCGAAACCCATCGCCAATGTCGGCACGGTCTTTGGTGATGTTTATTAGCCATTAAAAAAGGTGATTCTTATCGTGAATATGAGTGCCGGATTTTGATGGGTTTCGGCTATCGCCTCGACCCTTCCTACGGGCTTTTAATTTTATAACATCCACGCCAACACATAGAAATGATGCAATAGCCAAGAGAAAAATGATGCAGCAATTAGTTATGATTGATGATGAATTGCTAAATAATGCAACATATTGTTTAGCAATCGATGATGTTAATGAAATTGTAAATATTGCTTTGTGTGAACTGATAAAAAATCATCCTATTGCCGATATAAAAACTAATCAATCTGCATCGATAACAGATAAAAGATCAACAGATGATTTAGCCAGTCCATCATTTAATCCAAAACAGTTTTTTGCCGTTAGCTACTTAAAAAATACTGATAAACAGCTTGAGGAAATGCGTAACGAGTGGGAACGTTATTAAATGAAACGTTATGTATTGGATACCAATATCCTGATTTATTATTTTAACGGCGAAATGGAGAATGCTTTTGAAAACGATGATAATTGATAAGCACAACAGGAATACCTTATGGCTTTTATGTTAATGGAACCGACTAACCAGACTTTTCAGGAGTTGATTAGCAACGGTGTTAAATATCAAGTCCCCCGATTTCAGCGCGACTATGCGTGGGATAGGGAGCAGTGGGAAGATTTGTGGGCTGACATACAAACCATTGCTGATGAGCAATACCATTATATGGGCTATATCGTATTACAACGCAAAAGCCAGCATGATTTTGAAGTGATAGACGGGCAGCAACGGTTAATAACCTTGTCGTTGATTGTGCTGGCAGCAATGAAAAACATCCAGTTGCTGATTGATAATGATAAAGAGGCCGAGGAAAACAAAGAACGGCTTAGAGTGTTGACCGAACGCTATATTGGCTCCAAAAACCCGATTTCCTTAAAAGTTGACAGCAAGCTGTCATTAAATAGAAATAATGGGGCGAATTTTAAGGCATTATGTTCTAGCTTGAATGCGCCAAATAAGCGAGGGCTAACGTATACCAATAAACTGCTTAACAAATGTTTTACCTTTTTTGAAGATAAAAAGGTAGGTTCTAGCGGGCAAGAAATAGCCGAGTTTATTGAGCGGGTTTCATCAGGCATGGTTTTTACCAAAATTGTCGTACAAGATGACCTGAATGCTTATAAAGTTTTTGAAACCCTGAATGCGCGCGGAGTGCAGCTTTCTACGCCTGATTTGCTCAAAAATTACATTTTTTCAGTCGTTACCAAAAACAATGATGTTGTGGATGATGATCTGGAGGATTTGGACGAAAAATGGTCAGGTATAGTCGAACAGCTAGGTGAAAGCAATTTCACGGAATTTATCCGCTACCATCATAATTTCCAAGCTACTTTGGTGACTAAGAAAGAACTTTTTGCGTCGGTACGAAAACTTGTGACGACACCGGAGCAAGCTTATGGATATTTGCGTTCATTGAGTGATTATGCCCCTATTTATGCCTCTCTTTTAAATCCACATGATGACTGGTGGGCTAATCAAGATGATGTCTATCGCGGCGTAAAAAAATATTTGGAGGCGTTTGAGTTATTTAATATTAAACAACCGTTTACGGTGTTAATGGTGGCGTTCCAGTTATTTTCGGCAGAAGAGTTTGTTAAGCTTTGCCAGTACATTTATGTTTTGGTGATCCGCTATAACGTGATCTGCCATTTATCGCCCAATGAGCAGGAATCCACTTATAACCAATTGGCCATTAAGATTTATAACAAAGAATTCCTGCGTGCTAGCCATGTAAAAAATAGCGGGTTATTTAAAAAACTCTACCCCAGTGATGAGCAGTTTATGAATGTGTTTGAATTCCATAAAATGCCCAGCCGCCGATCGGTAAAAAAAATCAGGTTTTTACTGGCTGAAATTGAAGCGTATTTAGGCCATAAAACCGACCCTACCAAAGTTACGTTGGAGCATGTTTGCCCTTATAATCCCAACCAGGTGTGGGATGGATATTTTGGTGAAGGTATTAACGATATTCAAGACCGACTAGGCAATTTTGTATTGCTCGAAAAGGACGAGCTTAAGCGGGCAAATTTTGATGAAAAAAAACAGGCGTATTTGGCATCACATTTTCCTTTGGCGCTTCAAGTAGCGACCTATAAACAATGGGATTTACCCAGTTTAAACGCCTATCAAGCATGGTTATCCCAGCAAGCCGCCAACACTTGGCAAGTCTCATTTAAACCCTAATGCGATGCCAACACTAGCCACCCTATTATCTGACCAAGGAATAACTTTAGCAGCGTAGTTTGGTTTACCTAACTATAGGCAGTGATATTAACCGTGGGTGCGGCTTTACCTGCAAACCGATAAAGAAACCACAAATCTTGAGCAAAGGTCGTTACCAATTGTACGCACTTTAAAGCGGTTGTTGTTATTTACGGTGGCATATAACGAAACGCAACTAATAATAGTTTACTTTCAATACCAAAAGCACTTTGTCCAAGTGTACGAGACGGCTTGGCGCATCACTCTATATTTTGTATCTGCTCGCGCATTTGCTCTATCAGCACTTTAAGTTCAATGGCGATTTGGGTCATTTCTTTGTCGGTGGATTTGGAACCCAAGGTGTTGGCTTCGCGGTTAAGTTCCTGCATTAAAAAGTCCAAGCGCCTGCCTATGGGGTCTTTTTGGGTAAGGACGCGCAATACTTCGGTGATATGCGTGTTAAGGCGGTCCAGCTCTTCGGTAATGTCCAGCTTTTGCGCCAAATACACTAGCTCTTGCTCTAGGCGGTCAAAATCGGGTTGGGCGACCAATTCAACGATTTTGTCTTTTAGCCGGGTGCGGATCAGTTGCAGCACCTCGGGCATACGCTGTTGTGCCAGCACGACAAACGCCTGCATTTTGTGGCAACGTTCTTCTATTAATAGCTTAAGCTGGGCGCCTTCGCGTTCCCTGACCTCCAATAGGTCAGACAAGGTTTTTTTGACTAGTTGGTTGATGGCTTCGGCTAAGTGGGTTTTGTCGGTGTTTTGCTCATGCTGTATGCCCGGAAATGCCAATACGTCTAAGGCCGAAAATGACAGCGGCGCCAGCATCTGCTCTTCAATTTGGTCAGTTGCCGCCAGCAAGGCGGTGACGGCATCCATATTGACATAATAGCCTTGTCCGTTTTTTAGCTGTTTTTTGTAGCTTAAGCCACATTCCACTTTGCCACGGTTGATTTTGCCCGTCAACAAGGTGCGCAAGTCGGTTTCTATAAAGCGCAGGTGGTCGGGCAATTTTATGGTGATGTCGCAATAACGGTGATTGACCGAGCGTAACTCGCAATTTAGGGTG
>JABFST010000468.1 GCA_013140465.1 Methylococcaceae bacterium | reverse complement strand
CCCCCCCCACTTCAACGCCTATCACATCTGTACTGGGGTAAGTGCGGAACAGCCCGCCATGCAGGATGTCGGCAAGTTGTTTGGCAAATGCGGGTTGTGCAGAGGCTATCGTGATTGCTGTGGGTAAATTGGCGGCAACTTCGCCCGCAAAAGTAGGGCCGGAAAGGATCGCAGCGGGTGTTTCTGGGCTAAAAATATCCGCGACGATGGCGTGGAGCAAGCTGCCGTCATCGGGGTTGAAGCCTTTGCTGGCCCAAGCAATATTGGGTTGGCGCGATAAATGGGGTTTTAGTGCCAGCAGCGTGGACTTAAAGGCGTGGCTAGGGACTGACACCAGTATTAAATCACTGAAGGCAGCGGCTTCCGCCAATTCTGTGGTGACGCTTAAGGTGTCTGGAAAGGGGTGGCCAGGCAAATAGCGTTGATTTTGGCGGCTATCTGCCAAGGCTTGGACGTGTGCAGGGTTATGCCCCCACAACAAAGTTTGGCAGCCATTTCTGGCTGCCAACAACGCGAGTGCCGTACCCCAAGAGCCAGCACCCAAGATGGTGATTTTTTTAGCTGCCACCCGTTAGTTCAGTGCGTCAGAACCGGGTGCTTGTTGTTGCAATTGTTGCAAGTGCTGTGCGTAGATGGCATCAAAGTTGACAGGTGCCAGCAGCAATTGTGGAAACCCGCCTCGGGCGGCTAAGTCGGAAACGGCTTCGCGGGCATAAGGGAACAGGATGTTGGGGCAAAAACTGCCGACCATAGGGCCTAGTTCTTGTTCGGTAAAACCGCCTAGGGCAAAAATGCCGGCTTGGTTGACTTCGACCAAATAAGCCACTTGTTCGCCGCTTTTCACGGTGATGGTCAGGGTAAGTGACACTTCATACAGGCCGTTGTCTAAAGATTCGACATGTGAACCCAAATTAAAATCGACGCTGGGTTCCCATTGTTCGGTAAAGATGTGCGGTGAGTTGGGGGTCTCGAAAGACATGTCTTTGGTGTAGATTTTTTGGATAGAAAATTGTTTTTCTACGTTTGCTTGTTCTTCTGCCATTTGCTTAAGGTCTATTGTGGGGTTGGTTTAAATGTGCGTGGGTTTTTAGGGTGTGATGGCTAAAGCCCAAGCGTTAAGGATTGCAATCGTGATAGTGGTTAAAATCTAACTGGCGCAAGCCAATTATTTGCGTTAATAAAAAGTCGCCCTTCAACTACCTTTATCGTTAGGAACGACTATTATGTTAGATTTGGCTTTATTTTTTTTGCTGCTTAATTTTACGGGATATTTGTAGTCTGTTTCCCAGGCTTGCATACCGCCTGATATGACAAAAACTTGCTCAAACCCAGCTTTAGTCATCAATTTGCCCGCCGAGGCCGAGCGTGTGCCGTTTTGGCAGACCACTAAGACCGCCGTGGTTTTGTGGCTGGCTATTTTCTCCAAAATGCCTGGCATTTTGCTTAACGGCAGGTTAAGGGCTTCCTCAATATGGCTAGGGCTAAACTCATCCGGTTCGCGCACGTCTATGATTAAGGTGCTGCTGTCATTCATTTTAGTGACCGCCATCAGCGGTGAAATTGAGCCGAATTTTTTAAAGGCGTTGTCGATAAGCTCCTGAATTAACATATAAGTTACGACGGCTAAGGCCAGCGATAAAATATAATGGTTAAGGATAAATTCTATATAGCGATCCATGTGTGTCTGCGTAGGTTGTGTGAAAATCGGATGGAATCAATGCAGGGTGCAAAAAACGTCCCGCATCATTTTAATGAGCTGTAACATGCGTTCATCATCGATGTAGTAATACACGCGGTTGGCTTCTTTTTTGCTACCTAGGATGTTTTTTTCGCGTAGTATCGACAAATGTTGGGAAATGTTGCTTTGGCTGGTCCCGACCTGATCGACGATGTCTTGTACACTGACTTTGTTGTTGCCCAACACGCACAAAATTTTTAGGCGCAAGGGATGGGACATGGCCTTTAGGCAGCGGGCCGCCCTGACGATATCATTATCATCATATAAGATGTGCTGGTCTTTTGTGTCCATAGAGCTAGTAAATGCGACGGGGTTGTGGTGCTTTAATGGTGATAAAGGACCTATGGAGAATTATTTATACACAAGTGCTGCCAACGTGTATTAATATAACGATTATTGCCTGTTTGCCAAAAACTGACAAATCTAACAAAATGATACCTTATTTTCAATCATTTTGGGTAATGCTTAATCAATTGCATGCCGGAGCTTAGGTTTTTGGGCATCAGGTCAGCCCAGTTTGTTTATTTTTGTGTGTGGAGAGTAAGAAAGATGTCGCATAGACCCAAACCCTTAGTATTGCTGATTTTGGATGGCTTTGGCTATTCATTGGAACAAGAAAACAACGCCATAGCGATGGCGAACACCCCTTGTTGGGATCAGTTACAAAAAGACTATCCGATGACTTTACTGGATTGTTCAGGGCGTTCGGTGGGCTTGCCTGAAGACCAAATGGGCAATTCAGAAGTGGGGCATATCCATATTGGTACCGGACGTTATGTACCGCAGGATTTTTCCAAGGTGAATGATGCTATAGAAGATGGCAGCTTTTTTAGCAATAGCGTGTTATGCCGCGCCGTCGATTTGGCGATAGCCAACGACAAGGCGTTGCATATCATGGGCTTGCTGTCACCAGGTGGGGTGCATAGCCATGAAGACCAGATACTGGCTATGATAGAACTGGCGGCAAAGCGCGGTTTAAGCAAAATTTATCTGCATGGCTTTTTGGACGGGCGTGATGTGCCACCCAAAAGCGCTAGTGCCTCTATTGCTTTAATAGAAGCCAAATTTGCAGCGTTAGGCGTAGGGCGCATAGTGTCTATTGCCGGGCGTTTTTATGCGATGGACAGGGACAACCGTTGGGAGCGGGTGAAATCTGCTTATGATTTGATTGCCAAAGGTGTGGGCAGTTTTACTGTGGCAACAGCGGGCGAAGGTTTGGAAGCCGCTTATGCACGCGGTGAAACCGATGAGTTTGTTCTGCCGACCGCGATTGCGGCTGCCGATGGCAGTACCGTGGCACTGGATCCCGACGATTCGGTCGTATTCATGAACTTCCGTGCTGATCGGGCGCGGGAAATGTCAGTCGCAATAACCTCTGAAGAGTTTACTGGTTTTGACCGCGAACGCGCCGCACATCGCAGCTATTTCTGCACACTAACCGAATACAGCCAAGATTTTCCTTATGACATTGCTTTTCCGTCGGTGGACATTAAAAATGGCTTAGGCGAATATTTGTCTAACTTGGGTCTAACGCAGTTGCGCCTTGCCGAAACTGAAAAATACGCGCACGTTACTTTTTTCCTGAATGGTGGCATAGACACGCCATTCCCTGGGGAAGACCGTATTTTAGTGCCTTCGCCTAAAGTCAGGACTTATGATTTGCAACCGGAAATGAATGCCCCCGAAGTCACCGACCATTTGGTTACAGCCATCACGGGCGGCAAGTACGATGTGATTATTTGCAATTACGCCAATTGCGACATGGTCGGGCACACAGGCATCATCCCTGCCGCTATTTTGGCGGTAGAAGCCGTAGACCACGCCTTGCAGCGCATCGTTGCGGCCTTAAACTCAGTTGGCGGGCAGTTGTTATTGACCGCTGACCACGGCAATATTGAGCAGATGGTGGATGAGGACAGCGGTCAGGCACATACGGCACACACCACTAACAAAGTCCCGCTCGTACATGTCGGCGGCACTCGGCCATTGTTGGCGGACGGTGGCTTGTCTGATTTGGCCCCGACCATGCTTGCCATTTTGGGTGTTCCCCAACCTGTTGAGATGACGGGCCGCTCACTTATAGACGCGGCATAGTGGTGGATGGTCAGACAGTCAATTATCGCTTGGGTGCTAAGTGTTTGTTTAAGTCAGTTAGTCTATGCCGAAGATGCCAAAACCAGTGCCGAACTGGATAAGGTCGAATCCGGCATTGATAATGTCAAACAGGCTATGCAACAGCTGGCGCAACAAGAGCAAGACCTGCAAAACCAACTAGCGGCTATTGAACAACACTATGGTGACATAGCCGCCACCTTAAAAACCTTGCAACTGCAAATCGATCACAAACAGCAAAGTTTAGAACTAATCCGCCAAGACAGGGTGCAATATCAAACTGAAATCAGCCAGCTAAGCCTAGAGCTGGCTAGCCAAGTACGCGCGGCTTATGCGATGGGCCAGCAAGAAAAATTAAAGCTGCTCCTTAGCCAGCAAGATCCCGCCTTATCAAGCCGCATGATGGTGTATTTTACTTACATCAACAAAGAACGCTTACGCAAACTCAAGGGCATGGAGGCCGCTGTTGAGCATTTAGAACAACTGGATCGGCAAAAGCAAACCGAAACCCAGTTGTTGGAGCAGGATTTGGTGCGCAAACAGTCGGAGCAATCGGCATTAGATGCGGATAGGCGGCAGCGCAGCGAATTATTGGTCAAGTTAGGCAATGACTTTTCTTCCAGAGAACAGCAGCTCAACCAATTGCAAGAAAGTAAAGACAGACTGGAAAGCCTGATGTCTTCGTTACCCATTACCGATGAAGAAATGGCAATAGAGCCAGACCAACTTGCAGCCCCGCCGGACAACACCACAGAAGATGCAGATACCAACCTTGATTTTGCCGCACTTAAAGGTATGTTGCCTTGGCCTGTGCAGGGAAATTTGGTGCAAAAATTTGGCAGTCCGCGCCTGTCCGGGGTATGGGATGGCGTGCTTATTAATGCCGAAGAAGGCCAAGACATCAAGGCGGTGGCACGCGGCAAGGTGGTTTATGCCGCGCAGTTGCAGGGTTATGGTTTGCTGACCATCATCGACCACGGACAAGGCTTTAAGACCCTGTATGCGTTTAGCCAGAGCTTGTACAAAAAAACAGGGGATAACGTCGCGGCAGGTGAAGTGATTGCCTCTGTGGGCTTGAGTGGTGGACGTAGCGAGGCGGAGCTTTATTTTGAAGTGCGTAAGCAAGGTGTGCCTGTTGACCCTTTGGATTGGTGCATACAATGAACCGCCTTTAAGTCAATCACGCTTAAATGGTAAGATATACAAAAATTAAGGATTTGGAGTTCTAAAACACATGCTAAAAAAGAAAGCTATTTTTATATTGTCCCTAGGCATTATGTTGGGTGTTTTTATGGGCTTGTGCGGAAGTGTGTTGGCGCAACGCGATAAAAACGAAGCCGCCAATGAGCTTGAAACCTTGCCTTACGAAGACTTGCGGACATTTACCGAAATCTTTGGACGGATAAAAAGGGATTATGTTGAGCCCGTTTCCGACAAGAAATTATTGGAAGACGCGGTTCGTGGCATGTTAAGCGGCTTGGATCCGCACTCAGCCTATTTGGTGGCAGAAGAATACCAAGAACTCAAAGAAGGCACGACAGGCCAGTTTGGTGGCTTGGGCATTGAAGTCACAATGGAAAATGGCTTTATTAAAGTTGTTTCGCCGATTGATGACACCCCCGCACAAAAAGCTGGCATCAAAACCGGCGATTTGATTATCAAATTGGACGATAAGCCTGTTAAAGGCATGTCACTGACCGACTCGGTAAAAATAATGCGCGGCGAACCTGGCAGCAAGATAGTGCTGACGGTCGTGCGTGAAGGTGCAGACGCCCCGTTAAAGATGACCTTGGAGCGTGCCATTATTAAAGTTAAGAGCGTCAAGAGCAAAACCTTGGAAAAAGGCTATGGTTATGTACGCATCAGCAGCTTCCAGTCCGGCACAGGCGAAGGACTTAAAGAGTCCATAACAACCTTGAAAAAAGACAACGGCGGCGCACTGAAAGGCTTGGTGCTAGACTTAAGAAACAATCCCGGCGGTGTCTTAAATGCGGCAGTAGAAGTCAGTGATGCGTTCTTAAAAAGCGGCCTGATTGTCTACACCGAAGGCCGTATTGAAAACTCAGAAATGCGTTTTAATGCCGCCGCAGATGATCTGATAGATGGTGCGCCGATAGTCGTGCTGATTAATGCCGGTTCGGCTTCGGCCTCTGAAATTGTCGCGGGTGCATTGCAAGACCAAAAACGCGCGGTGATTATGGGTGAAAAATCGTTTGGCAAAGGTTCCGTGCAAACTATTTTGCCCACCAGTAATGGCGCGGCAGTTAAGCTGACAACAGCGCGTTACTTTACCCCGTCAGGCAGGTCAATCCAAGCTGAAGGCATAGAACCGGACGTGGTTTTGGCCAGGGTTAAGCTTGAATCTTTAGATAAGCCCGATTTTGTTTCCGTCAAAGAAGCCGACTTGACGC
>JABFST010000110.1 GCA_013140465.1 Methylococcaceae bacterium | reverse complement strand
TGTCTAATGGCTGTGGCAACGTCATGGGGCTTTCTCTCTGATAGTTAAAAGCTTCATAATATGGGTTGCCACTCCCTGTTTTTCAAGGGTAAACAGGGGGTTGGGGGCTTAAGTTGGCGCGTATGCCTACACTCCCTCCACTCCCCCATAACTCAATCCTCCCTAAGTAACGCAATAATCGCTTCTCGAACAACCCGTAATTTAACTGGGCTAATTTGCCCAGCTACGCTGGCAAATAAACTATGGTGGGCGGTAAATAGTTTTCCTGCTCGCGCATAACTTATCCTTTGCAAGCTGCCTGTTATAAAATCAGCATTATTAATTTCAATCGCTAAATCATCAGCATAGGCATTACTGGTAATTTGACAGGCTAACCAATCACCTTTCCCTGCATTCGCCAACAATAAAGCCGGGCGATATTTTTTATCGCTTAAATCTGAAAATGGAAACGGTAAAACGACTATTTGTCCGACTGCAAATGCGCCCACGCCGCCTCCTCTTCGGGTTTTAGCCAATCAGTCGCCAAGGCCTGCTCTGATAATAGCACAGCGTCATGATTGATAGGTTCTAATAAGGTTAATAATGCGCGTCCTTGAAATGAAGGCGGCAAAGGTTCTGTCGTGTGAATATGACCCTTTGCGTCAATGTGTACTTCGATAGTTTGTAACATCGTTATTCCCCGTTAAGTTTAAAATTACCATCAACCCATAAGGTATCAACAGCCAGATACCGCGTAACATTTCTTGCCAACCACGTTTAAAACCTTCTACGGCCTCATTTTTGGTAAACATACAGCCCCCGCCTTAATAAGGAGGGGGCTGTATAAATACCTTGAGTCAATACTTTGGTTACAACACCATACAGTTGCGTCAAATCAGCATCTATTATCACTTGTTCTGCATGAAATGTTTAGATACGACTTTCTATGCTTAAAGCTTGCGTTAAATCACTCATTGTTTTACCTTAAAAACGCGGGTATCAATCGCAATCATTAAACCGCTCCACGCCTTGCTATGCAATTGCCTGTTCAATCTGTTCAAGTGATGCGCTTTTCTCAGAAGTCAAAATACTGCAAATATCGGAAAAACATTTGTTTTCCGGTGTATTAATAGCCATCTTATTTAATTTCTGGGGTTTATTTGATAAAGTTTAATAAAGCAGATCGACTATGCGCTGCCTCTACACTTTGGATTTGCATTCCAAATCTCCCCATCAATTATTAGTCAACACTACATAATGCTTCAAAATTTCCTGATGGAAACTGTGGGGCAAGCGCGCCCAATCCCGCGCCTCAACCAAAATGGGAATGTTTGAGTCCTGGACCGCCGCCAAAAAATCCTCTAAGGCCATTATCGGAATTGGTTTTAAATCTGGCGAACGCAACACAATATCCAAATCGCTCGCCTCATGGGCATCGCCCTTTACCCGCGAACCATACACCCAAGCTGTCACATCGGGTAAATACTTGGCTAATAGTTGCGTTAGTCGCCGTCTGTCTTGCTCGCGTAAATAAAGCGTATGGCTCATGGTTGACTTTTGACAACCTCATTCACACGGTAGGCATCGACAATAAATTGTGGCAACAATACCAGCGTTTCATCTGCAAAACCCGCGCCGTAATCATGGGCGGTATCATTGCGATTATCCCGATAGCTTAACCAACGCTCTGCTTCATCTAATTCCAACAAGCCATGCTTGGAGGCATACCGAAACGCATCTTTAAAATTTAACTGGTCAACTTGCTTAGGGCTGGCAAAATATGGCTTTAAACATTTTTTTATTAATTTGCCCGTCTGTTCCAAAATAATCTCAAATTCTTTTACACACGCAGCGCGGTAAATATCGTATAAATCATCTTCTCTTGATAAGCCATTCAAGGTAATAAAGGCTCTTTCTAAGGTGGCAATACAACGGGCAAAATAATCGGTATTTAGTTGGCTCATCATTCAATCCGTGTCATGTTCGTTAGCTTTTTTCGTGGCTTTGGTTTAATAATAACTCAATCTTAAGTTTTTGTTTGTGGACTAATTCCTGCAAGAATAATCGCGGTCTTCATCGAATAAGTAGGCTGGTTCGCACAGCTCTTCCTCTACGCAATACCGCGACTTGCCCGGTGCATGCGTAGGATAAAGCCGTTGAGTGTTTCAGGTTGCCACAGCGGTCACAATGTGTGACCAGTTGTTTTGTATGGTTTTCTGTACATAAAACAAGGCTTCATTCGGATTTTTAGTTTTGCTGATAATGACTAGATTGTGTCCCCAAGGAATTTGGGCAACAAGTTGTTGCCCAATTGCGGGTTCTTTTGACCAGAATTGAAACCACTGGCGCATGTATTTTAAATTCCGCAATGAAAAACCTTTCATATCAGGAAATTCAGCTTGTAAATCGCGGCTTATTTGCAATAAGAAGCCATCGCCCCATGCGGCAGCTTGTTGTTGGCTAACTATGCGCTCGGCTAAGTCCCAATACAGCTGTAATAAGGCTTGATTAACCATAACAGCGGCTTTGATTTGTACACTTTGCACCTGCTGTTTGATTGCTTGAATAAAGGCTTTGTAATCGTCCGATTTAATGAGGCTTGCTGTCATATCACCACTCTGGCCAGATTGTCGATAATCGCTTGATTCAATTCGGCTTCTTCCACTAATTGCGCCTCAAATTCGGCTTTTAAGGCACTAAAGCGTTCGTTAAAATTAAAGTCATCTTCTTCATCGGGCAAGCCTACATATCGCCCTGCGGTTAGTACATAATCCAGTTCTTTAACGCGTTCTATCGGTGCGCTGCAACAAAAGCCTTTGATGTCTTCATAGTTGCCGTGTGGATTGCGCCAGTTGTGGTAGGTATCGGCGATTTGTTTTATATCGGCTTCGGAGAGTTCACGCGTGCGGCGGTTGATTAAATGCCCTAGGTTGCGGGCATCAATAAACAGGATTTCGCCACTACGGTCGTGATTAATCGCGTCTCTACCTCGCCGCATAAACCACAACGCGGCGGGGATTTGGGTATTTAAAAACAATTTTGCGGGCAAATTTACGATACAGTCAATCACGTTGCCGTCGGCAATCATCGCACGGCGTATGTCACCCTCGCCACTGCTTTTAGAGGTCAACGCGCCTTTTGATAACACCACGCCCGCTAGGCCATTGGGGGCTAGGTGATAAATGAAGTGTTGTAACCAGGCAAAGTTGGCATTTCCCGCAGGTGGTGTGCCATATTGCCAGCGACCATCGCCGCGTAATAATTCGCCGCTCCAGTCGCTGACATTAAACGGTGGGTTGGCAATTATGAAATCGGCTTTTAGGTCTTTATGCGCGTCGTTTAAAAATGAGCCTTCGTTATTCCATTTTACCTGTGAGCTATCAATGCCACGGATGGCGAGGTTCATTTTTGCCAAGCGCCAAGTGGTTTGGTTGCTTTCTTGCCCGTAGATTGAAATATCATCAATTTTGCCTTGGTGATTTTTTATAAATTTTTCTGATTGCACAAACATGCCGCCTGAGCCACAACACGGGTCAAATACCCGCCCTTTGTAGGGTTCTAGCATCGCAACCAGTAATTCAACAATGCTGCGCGGAGTGTAAAACTGCCCGCCTTGTTTGCCTTCGGCTAAGGCAAATTCGCCTAAGAAATATTCGAAGACATGACCTAACACGTCGGCGCTCCGCGATTTGGCATCACCCAAGGCGATATTGGCGATTAAATCAATCAAGCCGCCTAAGCTGGTCGGATCTAGGTTTGATTTTGCAAAACCTTTAGGCAAAACACCGCCTTTTAGTGCGGCGTTTTCTTGTTCGATGACATCCATTGCCGCATCTACCAAAGTGCCTATATTGGGCTGTTTGGCATGGGCTAGTAAGAACGACCAGCGCGCTTCGGTCGGCACGAAAAAGATATTTTCGGCTTGGTATTCGTCGCGGTCTTCGGGGTCTGCGCCCGCATAGTCACCTTCGCCTTGTACCAGTTTGGCATGGTGTTCTGCAAACGAATCGGAGATGTATTTGAGAAATATCAGCCCTAAAACAACGTGCTTGTATTCTGCGGCATCTATGTTTTTGCGTAATTTGTCTGCGGCTTTCCAGAGTTGTTTTTCTAAAGGTTCTTCGGTGTTGGGTTTAGCTTTGGCCATGTGGGTTTGTCAGGTGATTTTTGGTAAATGCCCTATTGTAGCGGGTTTGGCGGCTGATTGGGTGGGTATGGTTTGGAGGCCGTAAGCGGTAGACCTGCGAGGTTTTATAAACCTCGCAGGTCTTTATCCTGCCGCTGATGAAAAGACGGTAAGTTATGGTTTTTAGCGTCGTAGGGTACGTTGTGCGTAGCTTTGTAGGGGAGCAGGTTTTTCAATCGAACTATCCCAAGACTGGGCTTGTGCCAAAAAAAAAGGGTGGAACAAGTCCACCCTTTTGTCTTCAAACCCGCTTATTGAGCGGTTTCTTTTTGCTTATCCAGCAAATAATCCAACCACAAGTTAGACAATTTTTCCTGCACGGTGTTTTGCCGCAAACGGGCGTTCAGGTGCGCGAAATCAACCTTATCCAAGTCTTGGTCTTGGTTGTAGCAGGAATAGACAAAGTATTCCTTACCGGTTTCGCTATCGACGTGTTTGCACATACATTGCGCACATATCCCTTTCATCATGCACTGCATCGGCGAGTTGATCGAGCCGATGGCGTGGTGGGCTTTGTTGAGATACGGTTTTAACACATCAAAACGCGCGGATTTGACCGCCGCCATCATGCGGTCCGAACCGATGACGATCAGGTGATCGACATCTGCCAAGGAAATCGGCTGGTCGCCTAAATCGCCTTCAGCATACGCCACCATACATTCCAAAATGTTGCCGATAAAGCTCTTATCTTGCGGGCGGCTAGGGACGATGGCTTGTACGCCTTCGCCTTTATCAACCGACCATATAATCAAATCGGCGGCGGCTTCTACGTCTTCGACCTTAAAGCGGTCTTGGGCGAATTTGTAGCCAGCAAAATAAATCACCCGATTGCCCGCCGCGCGTAAGGCTTTGCCGATGGAGAACAACACGGCGTTGCCTAAACCGCCGCCCAGCAATAATACGGTTTGGTTACTGGGGATGTCGGTGGGTGTGCCAGTTACGCCCATAATGACTAAAGGATCGCCGACGTTCCAAGTGGCGCACAGCCGTGATGATGAACCCATTTCCAGGGCTATCAGCGAGATCGTGCCTTGTTCTTTATCGACTTCCGCGCCTGTTAAGGCCAAGCCTTCAGCCGCCAATACCGTACCTGCGACGGTAGGGGCAAAGGCTTCGTAGTTTTGCACGCGGTAAAACTGTCCGGGGTAGAACTTTTTGGCAGCTAACGGGGCTTTAACCACGACTTCGATAATGGTCGGGGTCAGGCGGTTAATCGCTACGATGGTGGCTTTAAAGCTTTCGTCTAACTGCGCGAACAAGGCGGTTAAGGCTGCGTCGCGTTCGGCTTGTTGTTCGGGCTTAAGCTGCGCGAGTTGTTGTTCAAACAATTTGACCACATAAGGGTAGCCATTTTTCGCACTCGCCATCGCTTTCACCACGTTACCTGCGTAGACGGGGTGGTTATCGCCGTAGAAGCTGATGAATTTACCGTCTTTTTGGTACGAAGTCAGTGGTGCGGGTTTGCCCAGTTTGGGGAATTTTTCGTCGCTCATTGCCACGAGGTTGATGGAACCTTCGTTAAATTCAGGCTCGTAGCGTTGGAAAAACCATTTGTCCATGACGAAAGTGTCGGGGTATTCGCTTTGGTAAATGGTGTTGGGCGAGGTTCCGGCGGCAACGTATAAGCTGCGCAATGGTACGTTAATCGGTGCGCCAGCACTTTTCCAACGACCGTCTTCCAGCACTAATTTTTCAAAATCTACCGAGTTTAAATGTCCGTATTCGTCAGCATGGGCACCTAAAGGACTCATGCCTTCGGCTAAGGCGATGCCTTCTTCCAAGGCTTTGGTGATTTCTTCGTGGTTTTGGCGATACGCGGGCGCATCAACAATGCCTTTACGGTAAAACAATGTCACCCCGCCCCATGCTAACACCAGCGGTTGAAAATCTGGTGCTTCATCAGCAGCGGCGGCACGTTCGCGTTCGGCAATAATAGCTGCACCGTGGGCTAAGAATTCGTCCAAAATAAGGCTTTCTTCTTGGTCGTAACGGGCGCGCACTTTATCCACACCGTGGATAGCCACCAAGGTGTCGTAACGGTGTTTGATTTTTTCGACTTGTACCGGATAGTACGCCATCAGTTCGGTGGCGGTGTCCATAGCTGTCAAGCCGCCGCCAATCACGCCCGCA
>JABFST010000329.1 GCA_013140465.1 Methylococcaceae bacterium | reverse complement strand
TGCACATATAAATGATGATGCGCTTGGGCTGCCACTTGTGGCAAGTGCGTTACACACAAGACTTGGCGGTTATGGCTGAGGCTTTGCAGTTTTTGCCCGACAATTTCCGCAACACCGCCGCCGATGTCGTTATCCACTTCGTCAAAAATCATCGTCGGCGTGGTTTTGTCACTCGCGGTGTTGACTTGTATTGCCAAGCTGATGCGCGACAACTCGCCGCCTGAAGCCACTTTTGCCAAGGGTTTGGGCGGCAAGCCCGGATTGGCGCTGACTAAAAACTCAATTTTATCGTTGCCGTTCAGTTTCGGCGTGTCTGGGTCTAAGGCACTGATAGCGACGACAAACTCGCCTTGCGGCATCCCCAATTCTTTAATCATCGCGGAAATATGTTGTTGCAATTTTTTGCCGCTCAGTTGCCGCTGTTGGCTAAGCTGGTCGGCTAGCTGTTGGTAAGCCAGCAACAAGCTCGCGGTTTCTGCCCGCAAGCTTTCTATGCGTTCGCCGCTATGGGTCAAGCCATCGAGTTCGGCACTGAGCTTTTGCGCCAACTGCGGCAATTCATCAGGATTGACATGATGCTTGCGGCTGAGGTTTTGGATAACGCCAATACGGTTTTCCAAAAACACCATGCGCTGCGGGTCGGCTTCTTGCGCCTCTAAAAACCGCCGCAATTGTAAGGCGGCCTCTTCGGTTTGGATTTGGGCTTCGGACAACAAACCGGAAATTTCCGCCAGTTCTGGCGCAAACTTCGCCAAATAGCTGATTTCGCTGACGCTATGGCTCAGCATTTGGCTCACCGATTGCGGATCGCCTTCGTACAGCAATTCCAACTGCGCTTGTCCGGTGCTTAAAATCTGCCCCAAATTCGCCAGTTTGCTGTGTTCTTCGGATAAGGCGGCGTAGCTAAAATCAGCCAACTCCAGTTGTTCCAGTTCGTCAATTTGATAGCGCAGCATGTCTTCGCGCACCGATTGATCCACGCTGGCTTTAAGCAAGTGCGCCAGTTCCTTATGGGCTTGTTGCCAGTGTTTATAACAGCTATTGACTTCGTCTAACAGGCTGTGGTTTTTGGCGTAATTGTCCAATAAGCGGCGTTGTTCGTCGCTGTTCAGCAAAGTCAGATGCGCGTGCTGGCCTTGGATTTCCACCAATTGCTCGCTAAGTTCCTGCAAAAACTGCAAGGTGACCGGGCGGTTATTGATGTATGCCTTGGAACGCCCGTCTTGGTTGACCACCCGACGTACCAAACAATGCTGCCCGTCATCCAAATCATGTGCGAGCAGCCATTGCAGCACGCCGGGGGCATCGCTTAAATCAAATTCCAAATTGACTTCGGCGCGTTTGCTTTCCGGGCGCACATAGCCCGAATCCGCCCTATCGCCCAAGGCCAAGCCTAAGGCCGTCAATAAAATCGATTTGCCCGCGCCGGTTTCGCCTGTCAGTACCGACATGCCTTTGTTAAGGTCAAGATTAAGCGACTTGACCACCGCCAAATCAATAATAGTCAGATTTATAAGCATAAAAGTTATGAGTGGTAGCCACTGCTCCAGTTTAGTTTATTGCGGAGTATCTGAAAAAAATCCTGCCCTTCGGGGTGTAATATGCGGATGGGTTTGGGGTCTTTGGTGATTAAAATTTTATCGCTGATGCGCACATCGGGTATTTCGATATGGTCGCAGGTCACTAGCGCATTAATTTGTTTGGTTTGGCAAAAGCTGATTTCAATTTCCGCCGTGTCATGGATCACGATAGGGCGATTGGATAAAGTATGGGGATTGAGCGGGACTAATACAAGCGCGTTCAATGACGGATACAAAATAGGCCCGCCCGCAGACAGCGAATACGCCGTAGACCCGGTCGGCGTAGAAATGATTAAACCATCTGAACGTTGTGAGTTTAAGAATACGCCGTCAATTTTGGTGACGATTTCTATCATGCTCGGTGTTACCCAACGGTGGATTGCCACTTCATTCACCGCTGTTTCTTCGTGGATGACCTGCCCGTCGCGGATAATTTTGGCACGCAATAAATAGCGGTGTTCTTCGGAATAATGCCCGTGCAGGATAGGCTGTAATTTGCTGGACAAATCTTGGGGCGATATATCCACCAAAAACCCCAAACGTCCGAGATTGATACCGATTAGCGGAATGCCGTAACCGACAATCGCCCGCGCTGCCGCCAAAAACGTACCATCCCCGCCGACCGCAATCACCAAATCACAGTGTTGGCCTAAAACCGCCATCGGCCAGCCCGGCACGCCTTCTTGGTTGATAAACTGCACACTGTCTTGCGCGACATATACCGCATAATCTAGGCTGACTAAATAACCGTACAGCCGCGACAAGGTGTCGGCTATATCAGGGTCGCTGGGCTTGCCGACGATGCCTATTGATCTAAAGGGAGTGTGCATACAGTGTGCGCGTCAGTCAAACCGTGGATTATACAAAATAATCCCGCTGAGCCTACGAGTTTTAGTGCCGCCTACGCCGCCCTGCCTATGCGGTTATCGGACGCGACCGCTACGGCTAGTTACAAACGCATGGCGAGTGCGTATAGTTGCCAGCTTTTTACAGGTTAGTTTTATGGATAGCGATGTCATCATTATTGGCGCGGGTGCGTCGGGGCTGATGTGCGCGATAGAAGCGGGCAAGCGCGGACGTAAGGTACTGGTGCTAGACCACGCCAATAAGGCGGGCAAAAAGATTTTGATGTCTGGCGGCGGACGCTGCAATTTCACCAATTACGTTATTGAACCCGACAACTATCTGAGCAGCAATCCGCATTTTTGCAAATCGGCCTTAAGCCGCTATAGCCAATGGGATTTTTTGGATTTAGTCACGCGTTACCGCATCCCGTACCACGAACGCGATCACGGGCAATTGTTTTGTAATGACAGTGCCAAAGACATACTCAATATGTTGCTGCAAGAATGCGTAAATGTTGGTGTCAGCATTCAGCTCGACACCGCTGTAGACAGTGTGGCGCAGCTCGCGGAAGGTTTTGGCCTGAACACCCGCAGCGGGATTTTTCAGTGCCGCTCCTTAGTCATCGCCACAGGCGGGCTATCGATACCCAAAATGGGAGCCAGCCCATTTGGCTATAAAATTGCCGAACAATTTGGCATTCCGGTGCTGCCCACACGGGCCGGCTTGGTGCCATTTACCTTGCAACCCGACGACAAAGCCCGTTTTGCGGCCTTATCGGGTATCGCTGCGGCCTGTGTGGCCAGCACAGGCCAGCACAGTTTTAGCGAAAATATTTTGTTTACCCATAGGGGCTTAAGCGGCCCGGCCATTTTGCAGCTGTCATCTTATTGGCAGGCTGGCGACACGGTGTTGATCGACTTGTTGCCGAGGCTTAACGTGAGCGACGCGCTAAAAAGCCAGCGTAGGGCAGGCGCAAAATGCACGGTAAAAACCCTGTTGGAAACCCATTTGCCCAAACGCTTGCTAAGCGTTTTCGTGGATGAGGCGTTGCTCAACTTAAGCATTGCCGACTTAAGTGACCAGCACATCCAGCGGGTGGCCCATAGCCTACATGGCTGGGCCATCAAACCCAATGGCACCGAAGGCTACCGCACCGCCGAAGTGACAGTGGGCGGCGTAAGCTGCGCCGCCTTATCATCAAAAACAATGGGCTGCCAGCGCGTGCCGGGGCTGTATTTTATCGGCGAAGTGGTGGATGTGACAGGCTGGTTAGGCGGTTATAACTTCCAATGGGCATGGTCGTCGGGTTGGTGCGCGGGGCAGTATGTGTAAGCTTAACTTGGCGCAATGCCAACTAGCCCTCTCCAGCGGGAGAGGGTTGGGTGAGGGGGAATCAATCTTAGGCGTGGTTTGCTTAGCCATAAATTAAGTCCTGAGTATAAGTCCAGAATGGTTTTCTGTAGGGGGCAATTAGCGGAGTGCAACGGCTTTAAACGTTGCCTTCCATGTTTCATTGCCGACACGGCAACGTCTAAAGCCGTTGCACTCCAGCTGTCGGCTCAACTGTCGGCAACCACAAGGGATTGCCCCTACATTTGCTAATCAGGCGGCAAATGCCCATAAGCGGGCAAGGTTTGTAAACGCGCATCTTCCAAGGGCTGGCCTATCGTAAAATGGTATAGGCTTTGCAATTGCCCGTCGCTTATCCCTAAAATCTCATGCACGCTGTCATCAAAGTAACAGCCTATGCCCGTACCGCGATAACCCGCCGCTTCGGCTTCCAAATACAATACTTGGCCTATCAGGCCACATTCCCAAAACAAGCGGCGGTACTGCCACGGCGCGTCTTTAACCGTATCGGCAAATTCTGCGACCATCGCAACACTAAACGCACTGTCACTGGCGATGGCCTGATGGCAGGATAAGGTTTTGGCAATGCGCCGACAATCGCCCGTATATAAATGGTATAAGGGCACGCTGTCGCTGATCGCTTGCCAATCGAAGTCCTGCAATAACGCCTGTTGCAGCCCTGCCAACGCAGCTGCTGACCTAGGCAGCGCATACACGCCCGGCACGATGCCCTCCACGCGGTGTACGAACAACAGCAAATGTACTTTAGCGTGCCATTGCCACACATCGAAAGGGGCGAGGGAACTGGGTAACACCGCCGACATGATCCGGTAGAACGCCGCTAGCGGCATTGCCGCCATCGTACCGTCAAATTGTTGCGCACTGCGGCGTTGGCGGATCAAACTCGCGGCAGTTTGCAAACAGGTGCTAGGCAATTTTGGCAACGCGGGCGCAAGCCATGCCGGTTCTTGGGTGTGGGGCTTGTGTGCAGCAGCCGTGGCAGTTTCAATCACAGACCATTGATAAAAATGCCGTGCGCCTAAGCTTTCGGCCTTACCGTGCCAAACGCTGGCGGGCAGTTGCGTAAGCCCCGCTGCGTGCGTGGTTTGGGTGTGGATACGGCACATCAGGTCAGGATATTCTTGCTCTTCGGGCAAAAAATCGTCGCTGCGGTCTAAACCTAACCACTGGGCCACCGCATCATCCGACCATTCTGCCAATAACTCTACCGACCAGCCCAAAGTCGCGGCAGCATAACGCAAAGCCCCTATGGCGTGGCCTATGTCATGCTGGCAATAACGGAAAGCACGCTCGCCGTATTTCCACGCCTCGCGCCAATGCACCGACGATAAGCCCACCAACAAATCGGTCGCCACTACGGGTTCCACGAACTGCGCACGCCGCTCTAAGGCGTGGTCATGGCTGAGGTAGTGATACACCCCGGGGCTGATGCAGTCATGTCCGGCACTGATTAAATACGCTTCGGTAGGGTGCAAATTGCCACTGGATGGATTGCAGCGCAACGCCCAGCGGTTGCCGTCGTATTGTTTCCAAGCCGACAAACCAAACGCCAACTCCAACAATAATCCGACATTCGCCAAGCTAACGGGCTGGTTGGGGTTTGCACTAGGCTGGTCCAAATCCCTAAACAATACCCCCAACTCTTGCCCTGGGGCGGGTAAGCGCAAAGTCTCGCAGCCTTTAAAATAGCGGAATTGATTGGGCTGGTCATCCCAATCAATATTAGCAGGGCCATTCGCGTAACGCTCCAAGCGGTGCTTGGTGCGCTGGTGATAGTTTAATAAGGTTTCGGTATTCACATTCATGGGTTTACCTGTTGGTATGAGGAGGGGCTAGCCTTTATTGCACATTAGCCAATCTTTAAGCAATCAATAGGCCAATGCTTAGCGTTTTTTGCTGCTTTTTTAAGAGCGTTCTGTGGGCGGTGTCATCGATAAAGAATGTGCGGGTAGTGCTAATAATCACTAAAGGCAGCCTAAAACTACAAACATGCTGCAAGCCATACTGCTACCTTAAAAGTATTTCATATTATAATCAATGTGTTGGAATAAAATAAGCGATAGAATCAAATTCCTAAAGGATTAGGAGGAACAAATTACAATCCTATTTTTGTTGTAACTATTCAGAGCGACTTCTAATAAGTCAAATTTACCGTAGGCTGAGCGGAGTCTTTACCGTAGGCTGAGCGGAGTCGAAGCCGGTTTGTTCGCTTCGACTCCGCTCAGCGAACGGCTGCTCCGCTCAGCGAACGGCTGCTCCGCTCAGCGAACGGCTGTTCCGCTCAGCGAACGGCTGTTGTGCCCAGCGAACGGCTGTTGTGCCCCGGATGCTGAATAGTTACTTTTTGTTTAACTTGTTGATTCTCGTCTATTGGGTGCTGAAAAAGTTCACGTTTTCGTACCCTATTGCGTAACTTCTCATTAGTTGTAGGCAATAGCAGTAGACCTGCGAGGTGGGAGGGGCGGGGCGGGGAGGGAGAAGGAAGAAAAGGAGAGGGGACTCTA
>JABFST010000078.1 GCA_013140465.1 Methylococcaceae bacterium | reverse complement strand
CGTGGGTTTATGACCGTGGATGTGCATCGCAAATGATTCAGTATGACCATTAAGAATGCGCAATTTGACGGTTTGGTTTTCTTCCATGTGGATCAGCGATTCCCTTAAGGTATAAGGGAAAGACCGGCCATTGAGCATGAAATAATCGTCAGTCGCATCAGTAGTGTCATATTCCGTGTTCATGTGCTTGGCGATCAAGCGCGGGTCGTTGGCAGAACGTGCCACCAATTCATGCAGCTCCTTATCCGCCGATTGGTAATGCAAATCATATTCACGCGAATACTTTTCCAGCACTGCGACCGACGGATGGCGCACTTGTCCTGCACCGACGTTTAAGGTTTGTACCCAGTTGTTGGGGCGGTTTTCCTCAACGATAAAAATGCCTTGCAAGCCCATAGGAATATGGGTGTGCGGCTGGACGTGGCAATGGTAATACATAGTGCCGGGCTGGCGTGGTTTAATCACATAAGTTTTGCTTTCCCCGGGCATCGTGTCCATATTGCTGGTTTGGCCCACACCGTCATTGCCGCCGCCGCCATGATCCATAAACGGATGGTCGATGCCGTGCAAATGGATCGAGTGCGGCAAATAATGGGTGTTTTCCAACACGATCCACACCACATCATCCTGTTCGACGCGGATGACAGGTGATGGCGCGCGCAACAACGGGTTGGCTTCTGGCTCGTACAAGCTTTTGGTGGACATGTCGCGGGTTTTAGGCGCATACACCCAAAATGTCGGCTGTATGCCCGGAGCGATGTCAAACGTGGTGTTGGGGTCTTTCATATCGGGTGAATGCCCGTTGAGTTCGACCACTTCCAGTTTGATGATGATTTTGTCCGGGTCGCCGTCACCGTCGAAATCGTCGGACATAGTAATGGCATCAGCCGCTAATTGCGTCTGCATTAAGGTGTCCATAGAAATGCCATTGGTGCCTTTAACAAAAGCGGCAATATCAGCGGGGTTGTCGGGGTTGCAAAGTTTGGATTCTTGTATTTTTACGCCGTCAATTTCTTGTTCTTTGCGCCATGCCGCATCGGTAAATTCAGAACAGACTTCTTCCACGGGCCCTGTTTCCACTTTGACAGAAGGCGGCAATTCAGTCGCGGCTAAGGCCCACGCATGGCTTAGGAGCAAAGCCGCCCCTCCCGTCAAGGTAATCAATTTTTTACGCATACAATTCTTCCTCAGAATATCACTCGATTGAATGGGAACCGGCTAAAGGCGGATTCTTATTATTATCCCTACTATTTTAACTGAATAGTTCTTGTAAGTCTTTTTTGCCTTAGCCATTTTAGTTAAAAATTTAGCATATGCTTATTTTGTTGAAAAAGGCTAAACAGTTAATACCGTTGATAAAGTTTGCATAGCATGAGGACTCAAGGCGGCTTACAAGGGTTTTAGACCTGCCTACTACAGCCTACAGCCAGTGTACCCTGTCCGCGCCTACGCGCAACGTAACTTTCATTAGTGACAGGCTAAAGACCTGCGAAGTTTATAAAACCTCGCAGGTCTGCGGCTAGTGCCTACAGCGACGGGTTAGCAACAGCACAATATACATTGCGTAGCGCATAAGGCCAGAACAAAAAGAAATCGTAACTATTCAGCATCCGGGGCACAACTGCCGTTCGCTGAGCGGAGTCGAAGCGAACAAACCGGCTTCGACTCCGCTCAGCCTACGGTAAATTTGACTTATTAGAAGTCGCTCTGAATAGTTACAAGAAATCTAACTTTGATTAAGCACAATTTCGTCAAAAAACCACGAACAACATCTGGCTGACCAGTAGCCCGTTGAAATCTGTAAAAATCAGAAGCATCAGTCAACCACAATATAACCGCGTCCTACTTAAACGCCATGTTAGGCTAAACGGTAACATTGCGAACCAGATGCTTTTCAAAAATCAACGACATTGACCGGATGGATTCACCAAACCGATAGACGAGAACAAACGTTATGGCAGATTGCCTTGCGCGAATCCGCGTTAAGCGCGTAGAGCTGGAGTGCAATGGCTTTAGACATTGCCGTGCCGCCAAGTAAAACGTCTAAAGCCGTTTTACTCCAATCGCGAAGGGCGTGTTGGCGCAGCAAAGACGGGTAGAGTTTCGTGCCCCCGTCTTTTGGACTTTTAATTTGATATGGCAGCCAAACATCTTAAAAACTTCATGGGCTGGGAGTTTTTATGCACCAAAATATCATCATTGATTTTTACACATATGGGTAGAGTAGAGAACAGGCTCTCGCCTGCCCTCCCTCATCAAACCGTGCATGCGCTATTAACGCACACGGCTTTCCGATGTTCTTCACACCAAGGCATGCGCTGTTTTCCAGCCAGCCTTTGTCGGAACCTTGTATAGCCCATATTTCGCATAAAGCTTCTGGCTCGGGAATCGACCGAGGCCGATCCCACGATCTTTGACCTTGTGCCGCTTCATCAGGTGTTTGCGCAGACATTCTTCTGCATGCGTCTTCACCTTTTCCAAGACACCACTGGAATTGCGATAATGAAAGTAGCCTGTCCAGCCGCGAAGGCTGGCATTCATACTGCCTACAACAGTTTCTAACGGTATCGGCGTACGCTCCCTTGCGGTCACTGCGTTATACGGTCTTTGATTTTCGCAAGCGATTTCGGTGCCGGGCAGACATGCGGATAACTTTTGCCCGTCTTTATTCCCTTGCTCAGCCTGATTGCAAAACCCAAGAAATTGAAGCTTTCTTGTCTGGCATCAACGATGCGCGTCTTGGTCTCGTTCAGCGTGAGATCAAGCCGATCCAGCACATGCCGTACCGCATCCAGCACCCGCACACAGTACAACAAAGTCGTCCGCATAACGGACGATGCGCGCCTTCAACTTCCGGCGCAGTTGATGTTTCTCCCATATCCGGTCAAGCAAGTGCAGGTAGCAGTTCGACAACAGCGGTGAGATAACGCCGCCTTGCGGCGTACCTTGGCTGTTGGCTTTACCACCGCCCACAGTCTTCTTGGTGCCGTCCTTATCCTCGCCGATGACTGGCGCCTTTAGCCATAGCTTGATGATGTGCAATATCGCACTGTCAACTATGCGCTCGGCTACGACAGCCAGCAGCTTGGCGTGTGGGATGCTGTCAAAGTATTTCGACAGGTCGGCATCTATGACTTGTGTATAGCCCTGATGCAACGCGGCCGCTATTTCATCCACCGCATCATGGGCAGACTTCTTTGGGCGAAACCCGTAGGAATTCGGACAGAAATCCGCTTCAAATATCGGCTCGATGACCAGCTTTACCGCCATCTGGGCGACCCGGTCCCGAATTGTCGGTATCCCCAACGGACGCAAATTGCCGTCCGCTTTGGGGATCATGACGCGCCGAACCGGACTTGGGTGATAAGTCTTGTCTTTCAGGTCTTGGGCCAGTTCCAACAAAAACGTGTCCATCCCTGTCTTTTGCTCTATGTCCTCGAAATCCATCCCATCGACGCCGGGACTTCCTTTGTTGGCGCGGACAAGGCGGTAAGCAAACATGAGGATGTCTGCCCGCCATACCTTGTCACACGCGCATAGAAGCGATAGGCCGGTTCTTGCTTGGCCTTGGTGTAGAGCTTCCTCTGTAGTGTCCTGATTTCATCAGGGGTTGTTAGCAACATGGCAATCCCCTTCTCCTCCACTCTTCGGTTACATGAACAAAGCAGGGTTGGCCCCTCGCTTCGCTCTCCCCTCAGCCCGGGTTATGTTGTCCCAGAGCCTCAAACGGTACTATGAACCCCTCCGACTCCCGTTACGGCCTGTTGCGCTTTCGTTTCCTTATACGCAATAGTCGGTGGCCTCCCCACCACCGCAACGGGTCTCCAGCACTGGACAATAAATCTTCAGGAACATGCCGACCCTGCTACCCCGGGAGTCGATGGTTGCCACTTCCGTTATTCCGGCATCCATCCAACGGCCTTCCCCTTCTGACCACAGGGTCGGCTCCTCCAATTCGTTTACGAGGCTACGTGTAGGTTCACTTGCGTTACGGCCTGCTCTTTTGCTGTTTGGAAACTCACGACACCGCGTTACCACGATGCCGCTTCCTCATACTACCAAGGCGTACGAACAACTCCTTGGACGGGGCTTTAACCCGCTAGATTTACTGCTGTTACTGCGAACGGCCAGGCCTTACAATCTAAATGCTAGTAAAATGTAAGTCCTGACCCCATCTTTGCTATAAGTCCTGACCCCATATGTGTGTGACCCCATCTTTGGTTACTGCGAACGCCTGACCCCAGTTGTGGGACTAGAATTCATACCAAGCTACTTTTTAATTGGGCAATCACCGCTGCTGAAATACGATAACCGACCTGATTAAGTTCAGCGATTAAAGCCTCAGCATCAGCAATCAATCCTTTTTGCTGCGCGGCAAACAAAAGTGCAGCTGTGCCAACAATGTTCAATTGTCTGCGCAAGGCCTGTTTACGAGCCAAGGCATCATCCAAAAGCAACAAGGTTTTAGGATCTGTTTGTAAGGCATACTCAATGCTGGTCTGCTCACCTAAGCCCAAGCTTCTTGATAAAGCGTGCGTAAAAACTGGGTTATCGACACATGCTAACCACCCTGAGTCTAAAGCCTGTTTGATTAAGACCGCATCACTGGATTGACCTTGCAAACACTCCTCCGCAACAGCCTCAGTAATCAATACCGTGTTAAAAAGGGCAGGTAATAAATCCAGCTGGCTGATTTTAGCCAGCGCAATTAAAGGACCCGCATCTGCTATTACAACAGCCATGAAGCTAGCGTTGCCAATTCCTTGGCGGTTTGTTGATCAGGTTCAACCAAATCAATATCCAACTGGGTTAAATGCTCGATAAATTCAGACAGGCTTAGACCGCTGACTTGTGCAGCCGCCCCAAGTGAAAGCACCCTGTCTTTAAATAAACTGGCCGCCAAAGCCGGTTTTAATTGCTCGGCAACATCACCCAGCGAACTGTTGATATTTAAAATCAGGGCATTCGGATGATTGCCTTTTAAAATCAATACAGGCTCTAGCTCAGCATGTCTAAGTGCTTCTGACGGATTGCGCTTTAAGTTTCTGACGTTCGTTGCATACATAGCCCATACCCTCTGTTAAAAGATTAAAGTGTAGTCCACGTTAGGGGAGAACACAATACGATTTTGTCGCAAACTTAGTCATCCTATGACCATAGGATGTGCCGACAAAGGAGGCGCATCAATCCAGTAAAGTGAATAATGCGCTTCGTACCTCAGCGCAGCCTATGGCTCTTTGTAACCCCGCGCCTTTGTCAAATGTAAGGTCTGACCCCGGTTGTGTGCGCAAACACCTGATGAAGCGGCACAAGGTCAAAGATCGTGGGATCGGCCTCGGTCGATTCCCGAGCCAGCAGCTTTATACGAAATATGGGCTATACAAGGTTCCGACAAAGGCTGCCTGGAAAACAGCGTATGCCTTGGTGTGAAGAACATCGGAAAGCCGTGTGCGTTAATAGCGCATGCACGGTTTGATGAGGGAGGGCAGGCGAGAGCCTGTTCTCTACTCTACCTGTGCTTTCTGTTGGGGGCCACTTTAGTGTTGTCCACGTTAGGGGCGAACACAATAGGATTTTGTCTCAAACTTAGTCATCCTATGGCCATAGGATGTGCAGACGAAGGAGGTGCATCAATCCAGTAAAGTGAAAAATGCGCTTCGTACTTCAGCACAGCCTATGGCCCTTTGTAACCCCGTGCCTTTGTCAAATGTGAGGTCTGACCCCCAGTTTCCATGACCCCCAGTTTCCAGACCGCTGACTTGTGCAGCCGCCCCAAGTGAAAGCACCCTGTCTTTAAATAAACTGGCCGCCAAAGCCGGTTTTAATTGCTCGGCAACATCACCCAGCGAACTGTTGATATTTAAAATCAGGGCATTCGGATGATTGCCTTTTAAAATCAATACAGGCTCTAGCTCAGCATGTCTAAGTGCTTCTGACGGATTGCGCTTTAAGTTTCTGACGTTCGTTGCATACATAGCCCATACCCTCTGTTAAAAGATTAAAGTGTAGTCCACGTTAGGGGAGAACACAATACGATTTTGTCGCAAACTTAGTCATCCTATGACCATAGGATGTGCCGACAAAGGAGGCGCATCAATCCAGTAAAGTGAATAATGCGCTTCGTACCTCAGCGCAGCCTATGGCTCTTTGTAACCCCGCGCCTTTGTCAAATGTAAGGTCTGACCCCAGTTGTGGTTACCGGGGCGCCCCCTATGTCAGAATAGTTGTCGTATTTATTAACCCAGAAAAGTGGGGGCGAAATGGACAACACACATGGCACACATATCCGAAGAACGAAAACTATCAATCCTAAAAAAATTACTCCCGCCCCA
>JABFST010000272.1 GCA_013140465.1 Methylococcaceae bacterium | reverse complement strand
CAATAATACTGTTCTCGGTTGCTGGCACGGATTTGGTGGATGGCTTCTAGGGTTTCGGTCAGGGCTTGTTGGAACACTTCGTAAGCGGCGTTTTCTTTGGACTTGAGGTCTTTAACACGACCGCCGACCGCCCGCGTCAAATAAATCACCACGGGGTTGAGCAGCAAGATGAACAAGCCTAGCTGCCAGTGCATCCATAACAAAATCACGGCAGTGCCGATGATGGTTAAGATGGCGACCAGCAATTTGCTGACGGTCGTGCCGATAAATGCGTCTATCGTGTCCAAGTCTTTCACCAGATGCGTGACTACAGTGCCTGTGCCCAAGCTTTCGTATTCTGACATGGAAATGGTTTGTAGATGGCCTATCAGGTGGGTGCGGATACGGAACACTATATCTTTAGATATGCACGAAAAATGGCGGGCTTGGATGATGTTGAAAACCAGCGAAATTATCCGCAACAGCAAACTGACCAATAAAATGACGCTAATGTACAAAATAGGCTGATGCCAGTGCACAGGGAAAAACTGGTTTATGATGCCGATAGTGGCGCCAGGTTTGTTAAGCAACACTTCATCGACCAGCAGCGGCATAAACAAAGGGACTGGCACGCTGACGACCATCGCCAATACGGCAATGATGTGGGAAAAAATCAGGTTTTTTTTATGCTCTAAAGCAATTTGGTAAATGCTTTTCCAGTTGTAGGTGGGTTTGGTGGCGGGTGCTTGCACAGGCATAGTAAGTGTTGTTTGATTGTGGTGTCAATTGTAACACTTGCGCCCAAAATCCTAATATCGGCAAAATCTAGGAGGTGTTGCCTTAGTCTGAAAGGGCAAGGCTTGGTGTGCCGGGTATGCAAATTTTTAGTGCGGTGGCTATAGAATTAAAATACACTTTTCAGTTATTTGCCAACGCCTAACAGCGCATTCCATAAGGACGGTCAGCCATGCACTTGACGATGATACCTAAGCCAATTGTTAAGCAAGTGTTAGTGACTGCCGTGCTGTATTTTGTGACGGGTAAATTGGCGTTGTGGGTGTTGGCTTTTGCGCCCAGTTATGCAATTGCGGTTTGGCCGCCCGCAGGTATTGCTTTGGCGGCATTGTTGCTGTGGGGTTATCGGGTGTTGCCGGGTGTGGCGCTGGCGGAATTGTTGTTGCATCCGTTGAGCCAGCCGTGGGCAGCGTTACTGGCATCGCCTACCGAGTTGCTAGTGCTGTTTTTGTACCCCATCACGAGTGTCATCCAAGCGTGGTTGGGCAGTATGTTGGTCAAGGATTATGCGCAATATCCCAATCCGTTGATGGACTACCGTCTAACAGTGTGGTTTTTTGTGTTGGCAGGGCCTGTTGCCAGTTTTTTTCCGGCTTTGCTGAGCGTGTATGGCTTGGTGCTGACCCATTTTGTCGGCGAACAGGCGCTGGTGTTTTCGTTTCTGAGCCTTTGGTTAGGCCAGTGTACCGGCGTTGTGGTGTTTACGCCGTTATTTTTTATTGTGTTTGACCGTTCCCAACGGATATGGCGGCAACGCTTAAGCACGATGGGCGTGCCTTTGTGCGGCCTGTTGCTGCTGGCGGGTACCGCGTGTCTTTGGGTGCAGCATTATGAAGCGGGGCGTTTGGGTAAAATCATCCATAAACAGGGTAGTTTGCTAAGCGACGCGTTTCAGCAAGGCTATGCGCAGCATCTAAATGCCTTAGAGCAGCAAAAGTTTTTGTTGGGGCCGCAAAATGAGGTGCATGAGGCGGATTTTTTGCGCTTTGCCCAGCATATTTTTAACCAACATCACGATGTGATGCGCCTGGATTGGCTCAGTGTGCAACATCCCAATACCTTGCCTGAATTCCACAACCGCTATTTCGCCACTTCGCCACTGGTCGGGCAAAGCCGTGATTTTTCTGGGCTAGCCGAGCTTGCCAAAAAACATATAGTGACCACCCGCCCTTTGACGGTAATGGGTAAGCACAGTTTGTTGATTTTGTTTCCGGTCATCGCGACGGCGGCGGACAGTTGCCATTGCCTGATTGGCATGGTGGCTGAAACCATAGACATCAAAAGCTTTATTGCCGCATATATGGGGCCGGCATTGGCGGGGCATTTGTCGGTCACTATTACTGGTATCGTCAATGACCAGCCTGAGCCACTGTTCCAATCACAAAACCACGCTGAGACATACGACCAGTTGGGCTTGACCGAGCATTTTTTTATCCGTTTGGATAAGCAACAATGGCTGATGGCGGTAGGGCCCGATCCGCAGTTTTTGGCGGTTTATTATTCCCAGTCGGGTTGGCAGTTATTGCTGGGTAGCGGGTTTTTAATCAGTTTTGTCAGTATTGGCCTGTTATTGTTGACCGGACAAAATGAGTCGATCAGGCTGGAAGTGGATAAGCGCACCGAAGAACTGAGCCTACGCAATAAACAACTGGCGGCTAGCGAACATCAGTTTAGAAAGCTGGTGCAAAGCCAATCGGCAATAGTGTGGCGTGCCGATCCTGTCAGTTTACGGTTTTTGTTTGTCAGTGACGAAGCCGAAAGCCTGTTGGGCTACCCTATTGAACAATGGCTGAATGATGCCGACTTTTGCAAGCACCATCTCCACAAGGACGACCGCGAGAATATTATGTCTTTGCGTCCGAGTTTTATCAGCAAACCCATCAACCACGAAGTGGAATTTCGCATGATTGCTGCTGACGGGCGCAGCGTATGGTTACGCAACTTTGTTGACGTAACCCGCGAAAATGACGTGGTGACGGAATTGTTTGGCTTTATGATTGACATTACACGGCAAAAAATTGCCGAAGAACAGTTGCATTTGGCGGCGACGACGTTTGAAAGCCAGCAAGGCATTATGATTACCGATAAAGATGCCAATATCTTGCGCGTCAATAAAGCCTTCACCGAAATCACGGGTTATAGCCAAGAGCAAGTGCTAGGTAAAAATCCGCGCATACTGAGTTCTGGGCGGCATAACAAGGCGTTTTACCAAGCACTTTGGCAGCAATTGTCCAGCCAAGGGCATTACGAGGGTGAATTATGGAACCGCCGCCAAAACGGCGAGTTGTATCCCGAATGGCTGGCGATTACGGCGGTTAAAAATGCCGATCAAGAATTGGGCTATTATGTCGGGGTGTTTTCCGACATCACTGAAAAAAAAGATGCCGAAGGCCGGATACATGCCTTGGCGTTTTATGATCCCTTGACCCAGTTGCCTAACCGCCGCCTGTTATTGGACCGTTTTAACCAAGAATTGTCCGATGCCCTCAGGCAACAACACTATGGCGCGGTGATATTTTTGGATCTGGATTTCTTTAAGTTGCTAAATGATGCCAAAGGCCATTTGGTGGGCGATGAGTTGTTGGTCCAGGTTGCCAACCGATTGCTGTCGGTGCTTAGAAAAGAAGACACGCCAGCGCGTTTAGGCGGTGATGAGTTCGTGGTGTTATTGCACGCTAACGCGGACACCTTGGCAATTGCGGCTGATCAGGCGGGCGCGGTTGCCGAAAAAATCAAAACCTGTCTTAATCAACCGTTTATGTTGGGCCATTACGAACATCAGTTGTCAACGAGTATAGGCATCGCCTTGTTTCCAGAACACCACGATAGCCCCGAAGTGATTCTGCAACAGGCCGACACCGCGATGTACCGCTCCAAAGCCAGTGGGCGCAACACCATCAGCTTTTTTCACCCCAGTATGCAGGAAGCCGCCAATTTGCGCTTGATGCTGGAACACGACATCAAAAAGGCCATAGACAACAGCCGCTTTATTTTATGTTACCAAGCGCACAAGCGCAAGTCGCGGCAAATGCAACGGTGCGTAGCGCCGAAGCGCTGATCCGCTGGGAAGACCGGGAGAAAGGCACGTTGCTGCCGATGGCGTTTTTGCCTATTGCCGAAGAAAGCAATCTGATTGTGGAAATAGGCCGTTGGGTGTTGTTGGAGGCGTGCAACCAAATTAAGGCATGGCAAGATGCGGGTATTGCCGAGCCGCGCATATTTGTGAATGTCAGTGTGCGTCAATTCAGGCAGCCTGATTTTGTCCAGCAGGTGCAGCACGCCTTGGACAGCAGCGCGATTAGCCCTGAGTTGTTGGGTATTGAAGTGACTGAGCAGGTGTTGATTAGTGATATTAAAGACACCCAAGCCAAAATGGCGGCCCTTAAGGCGTTGGGCATCAGTATTGCGGTCGATAAGTTTGGCACGGGGTATTCTTCGTTGTTGTGCCTACAACAATTGCCTATAGACAGCTTAAAAATAGACCGCAAGTTTGTGAAGGACATTTTAACCGATGCCAGTGATGTAGTGATCGTTGATGCGACTATGGATATGGCGCGGCATTTGGGGCTGGAGGTTATACTCGAAGGCGTGGAAACCGCCGAGCAGCTCAGTTTTCTCACGCAACGCGGAGGCCAGGTTTTTCAGGGGTATTACTTTAGCCAACCCTTGCCAGCCGCCCATTATGCCGACAAATATTTTCCGCCTGTCATCGAAGCTAACCGCCATTAGCGGGCTATCGACTGTGGTTAGGGCGGCTATACGCCACTAGAAGTTACCCGCCAGACTTTAAATGCTTTATTATTAGCGCACTAAAACAACCCCTCTAAAAAGTCTAAAATAACAATAATGCGCGACTCTTCAGAAGCAAAACCTAACCGCCAATTCCTATTAATAAGCTTATTTGCCGGCACTTTATTTATCAGTGCGGCACTCATGTTTATCCTGCAACCGTTGTTTGGCAAGCTGTTGTTGCCCTTGTTGGGTGGCTCTCCCGCCGTTTGGAACACCTGTATGGTGTTTTACCAAAGCATCTTATTTTTGGGCTATGGCTATGCTCATGCCTTGTCTTTGCGGCTGTCCCCGCACCGCCAAGTGCTGGTCCATATTGCCGTGATAGCGGTCAGCCTGTTGGCGTTGCCAGTGGCTTTGCCCGACAATCTTGCCCCACCTACCGAAAGCAATCCGACCTTTTGGTTGTTTTGGACGTTGCTGGTAGCCATTGGGTTGCCGTTTTTTGTGGTTTCCACCACCTCGCCGCTAATCCAAAAATGGTTTGCCCAAGTCGGCCATCACACCAGCCACGACCCTTATTATTTGTATGCCGCCAGCAATATTGGCAGTTTGTTGGCGTTGCTGAGTTATCCGTTTGTGTTAGAGCCGAGTATGGGCTTGGCGTATCAGAAAACCAGTTGGAGTATCGGCTATGTGGTCTTGTGCGTGTTGGTGGCGGCCTGTGCCGGGGTGCTGTGGCGTGCGCGGCCTATTGCCAGCGCTGCGCAGGTCGAGTCTGAACCCGAGATTGCCGCGCCTAGCGGCTACCGCAAACTGTATTGGTTGCTGTTGGCGTTAGTGCCGTCTAGCTTATTGCTGGGCTTGACCAATTTCATCAGCACCGATATTGCTTCGGTGCCGCTGTTGTGGATTATTCCTTTAACCTTGTATTTGCTGTCGTTTGTGATCGTTTTCTCTAAGTGGAATGCGCCCATACACGGCTTGATGGTCAAACTGCAACCTATCGTGCTGTTGCCGTTTCTTGCCTATGCGTTTGTCAATCCGGGTGATTTGCCGTATTGGGCGTATTTGGCCTTGCATTTGTTGGCGTTTTTCTTTGCGATTATGGTGTGTCATGGCGAGCTTGCCAAGCAGCGTCCCCATACCCGTTATTTGACGACATTCTATTTGATCATGTCGTTTGCAGGGATGCTAGGCGGCATGTTTAACACTTTTGTTGCGCCGTTTATATTTAATGGCATTTACGAATATCCGCTGATGATCGTCGCTGCTTTGTTGTTGCGCCCAGGCGTGGACTTTACCCTAGGCAAAGCGTTGTGGCTCCAAATGCTGGCACCGTTGTTGCCCTTGCTGGCAGGATGGGTGCTGTATGCCGCCAGCGACGATTTATTGGTGTATTTTGATGGCTTGGTCATTAGCTTGTTGGCCTTAACGCTGGTCACTTTTTTGGTGAAAGCGTGGCCTGTTGCCTATGCCTTGCTGACCGGGGCGATTATTTTCTTAAGTTTGGGCTTGCATGGCTTGTCTGCGCATACCCTGTATCAGGAACGCACTTTTTTTGGCGTGCTGGCGGTGCGCGAAAGCGTTTTGACTGATGAAAACCAGCAAGCTGAAACCTACCATGAGCTGTTTCATGGCACGACCAAGCACGGTGCGCAACGCTTGCCAGCCGCCTTGGCGCAAATCCCGCTGACTTATTACAGCCGCCCCGGGCCTATGGGGCAGTTGTTTAAGGTCTATGACAGCCAAGATGCCGATTGGGTGATAGGCAGTGTCGGCTTAGGTGCTGGTGCTTTGGCGTGTTATGCCAAAACCACGCAACACTGGAC